>CAZCRA010000001.1:0-94685 GCA_964500945.1 uncultured Verrucomicrobiales bacterium
GGAGAAACCGGCCCGCCGCAGTCCCTGCAGGTAGGCGGCGGCATCCTCGGGCTTCTTGAAGGGGTTGACGGTCACCAGCCACTGGAGCGCCTCCCCGGGTTCGGGTGTCCGGCCCGGGGTGATCTTTTCCCGGAAGGCCTCCTCGAAGATGGTGCGATACTTTGCCGCCTCTTCTTCCCGGCCAAGGTTGGCGCAGGCCAGGGCGAGGACGGCCGGCAGATCGAGCCACACGCTGGTCAGCGGTGCCTGGAGGGCCAGGGTGATCCCGGCCTCTTCGTTGCCTCCCACGATCTCGATAAAGCCACCGTAGGCATAGTACCAGGGCTCGCAGTAGGGATTGAGCATCATGGCCCGCTCGAACACCTTGCGCGCGGTCTCGGGGTCGCCCAAAAACGCCAGACAACTGGCGATTTGTACGAGGCCAGCAGTCATATGCTTCCAGCTCCGTGAGCGGCTTTCGGCGGGCCGCCTGGAGCGCCGCATTATTGATTCGCTTGGACAGGGCGGACGAGACCTTCTCCACCAGTTCGTCCTGAACGGTGAAAAGATCTTTGGAGGGGGCGTCGTAACGCTCCGCCCAGACCACCGTTCCATCCTCCGGAACGACCAGTTGGGCGTTGATGCGGATCTGATCGGATTGCCGGCGGATGCGAGTCTTGAGGAGGAGATCGGCTTTCAATCTCCGCGCGATTTCCTCATCATCCAGACCGGCGATCTCCCGGGACGACGTCGAATGGGGAGAGATGACGCCGAGATGCGTGAAGCGGGACAGATCCGTCACGAGGTCCTCGAGGAAACCGCGGCTGAAATAGACATCGTCCTCCGTTTCCCGTCCGGCGCCGGCCGATGGGAGCACTGCCAGCTTGAGGGAGGGAGTGGGGAGCGCTTCCATCGTGTCGGCAGGAACGATCTCACGAACCTGCCGGTTGGCCAAGGGGATCATTGGTCCGGGTCGACCCAGGTCTCCAGGAACTGAAGAAACGCCTTCGTGGCCGGGTCGTCCGGGTCGCCCAGGTCGTCGTTCAGGCGACTGTGATTGGTGTCGCGCTTTCCAAAAACGGTGGCCGGGATGTTCGCCTCCTTGAGGACCTCTCCCAGGCGGTGGGCTTGAGCTCGGGTCTCGGGATTGCCGGTGAAATAGAGAATGAGGAAGGGCGGAATGCCCTTGTCCTTCGCCACGTGAGTGACCGCGGAAAAGTCCACGTGCTTGGCGGGGTCGTTTCCGAACTTCTGGCGATGACCGAAGGTAAAGGCCGGTTTCCCATAGAGTGCCTGCCGAAGCTCCGCCGTCATGATGATCTTGGGCAGGTCATAGGTGTCCCCGTCCACCGGAATGCACCCGCGCAACGCGTCGAAGGGGACGCCCACTTCCTGGAGGTAACCTTCGTCGGTGCAAAGCAGCGCCGCCAGCTGAGCGCCCGCGGAATGACCACCCACGAAGATTCGCCGCGGATCACCACCGTGTTCGGCAATCGATCGGTGCACCCAGGCCAAGGCCTTGGCAACGTCCCGAATCAACTCGTCCATTTCCACGTGGGGGAGAAGCCGATAGTTCGTCGAGACGAAGAGGAAGCCTTTTTCGGTCAGAACCCTTGGTTTCCGGGCGACGTCGCTTTTGTCGCCCACCTGCCATCCTCCTCCATGGATCCAGAAGAGCACCGGCCGTTTCTCCTCCGATGACTCTTCCGGAAGGTAGAGATCGAGAACCTGACGCTCGTGCCCGGACTCGACGTAGGGGATGTCGGAGATGAGGTTTTGAGCGAAGCCATCTCCGAGCGGGAACAGTGCGAGGAAGGCGGCAGCAGTTAGGACGTGTCGAGTCATGGTGGTGCGGGGTGATTGAAAGATTAGGGTGCGTTCGAAAATTGGAACGGGCGCGCAAACTCGGGTGGAGGATTTGAAATTTGGCTTCGCAAGATCTGAAGATGCGGCGCTTTTCCCGCCTGAAACCGCCTTCCGAAGCTCTGTGAGGAAGCTCATCGCCGCTTCGATGCGGCGTTCCCAGGCGGGAAAATCACTCGCAGCCCGCCTCGCCCCAATTTTCGAACGCACCCTAGCTTTTCGGCCTTCCCGCTTTCGCTGAAGCTGCGACGGACAGGTGGTCAGACAGGCCCGCGCCCGAGTCACCATCGGCTTGGGGATGATGGGGGTGCAAGGGGGAGGAAGGGGTGTCTTCCCAGACTTCCAGGGCAGATTTGAGCCGAGTCGGGCGACTTGTTCAAGCATTTCCTTTCCGGGGCGGCCGCGCATGGAGCTTCAAATTCCCTGATTTCGGGCCTAATCCGGGCACGACGGTTCGTGCCTCCGTCTCTGAACGAAGAAACTCTCTGCCCGGACCCAACTGGTTTGGAGGGGACCTCCAAAAACCCCCGCGGCCGCGCCGTGATACGCAGAAAGTTTGCAGACAGCGGCTGGTGCCGGATGGTTTGAGGGGCGGCCCTTCGGGAGCCTGCGCCCTGAGCGCCAGGGCTTTGTCACTCTTCGCTCAGGGAGGCAGCTTCCTTCGTTCATCGTTCCGCGCCCTGACGCCCAGGACTTGGCTCGCGACTCACGCTGGTTTTTGGAGGTCCCCTGGAGTCAATTGCCCGAGAAGACCGGCCACTCCTCCTCCGGGCCGGGTTGCCGTCGAGAACCAGCACCCAGTTATCCTTTGCTCTGCTCAGGATCTGCAGTTTGGCCACCTCCGCTGGAGGCGGAAAAGGCGAGGGCGGGAATGATCCTTCGCTTTGGCGAAGGCTCTGCAGTTAGGCTTCGCCAGGCATGGGGCGCGCGTGGGCGCCGGCAGTGAACCCTGGCGGGTTCGCTTCCCGCCCTTTCGGGGCTGTTTTCCACCTCCGCTGGAGGCGGAAAAGGCGAGGGCGGGAATCGAACCCGCGATAGAGGTTTTGCAGACCTCGGCCTTACCACTTGGCTACCTCGCCGATGACCGGTCGCTTGGGGTGATCCCTGGGCCGGGGGAAGGAGTAAACGCCGGTCCAGGCAAAAAGTCAATTTGGGTGTGACCGGTTTCGCTTGCTAGAAAACGAGGACAGGAGGCGGTGTGATGGTGACGGGTGCGTTGAGGTTGGGGGCGCCCTTTTCGTTTCGGATGGCGGTGACGACTTCGTCTTTGAGTTCGATCTCCACTTTCCCGGTTTCGACCTTGACGAAAGCGATGGCGGTGTAGGGGATACCGGTCGGGTCAATCCGGTTCACGCGCTGCGGGACCCGGTCGTAGGTGACGTATTCGAGGACGTCGGTCCGGCCCGCGGTGTCGAGTTCGGACTGGAGACGATCGGGTTCGCCCAGCGACTGTTTGACCTCGCTCAAGGTCATGCCGAGGGCGACCTGGCCCTGGTCGATGAGGTCAGCGACCAGGAGTTGGCGCTCGTGCAGTTCCTTGATGGTCTTGACGAAGGCGTCGCCATCGTGGACTTCGAGCGCTTTTGGGGTGATCCAACCCCGGACCATGGCGTGTTCAGCCTTGGTCTGGACGAGGTAAGCGCGATCGGTGGCGGCGATGATTTTGGCGGGGCGACCCACGACGAGGGTGCCGAGGCGCCGTTGGCCATCGGAGCGATGGAAGACCGGGGCGGGGTGTTTGACCTCGAGAATGACTTCTTTTCCGGGTTCGAGGAAGTCTTCGAGGTAAACGGCGCCCTTTTCCCGAACGACTTGAGCGAGGGCAGAGCCTGCCAGGGCCACGAAGACGAGGCCGGCGAGCAGCGGTTTCATGAAGACATGGTAAACACTTTTGGAGTGAGTGGCTAGTGTGGAGTGTCTAGTTGTCTCGTGTTGAGAGCCCCGAGTGGCCGGGTGCCGGAGGACAGAGGACGGCGGTGGCGATTGCAAATCGGCGCGCTTTGGCTGAGGGACTGGCGTAAGTTTCCTTTACCATGACTGCAGAGACCCCTTCACGACCGGTTTGGCCCCGATCTCATTCCTTGTTCAGCGCGGCGCGGAAAGTGATTCCAGGGGGGGTGAATTCTCCGGTGCGAGCGTTTCGGAATGTGGATGGGGAACCGTTTTTCGTGGAGCGGGCCGAGGGCTGCCGGATTTGGGATGTGGATGGGAGGGATTTGATCGATTACGTCGGGACCTGGGGGCCGGCCATTCTGGGACACGCGCCGAAAGCGGTGCTGGACGCAGTGCGCGACGCGGCGGGGAACGGCGTGAGTTTCGGGATCCCGAATCCGTATGAGGTGGAGATGGCGGAGCTGATCGTCGACTGGGTGCCGTCGGTGGAAAAGGTCCGGATGGTGAACAGCGGGACCGAAGCGACCATGAGTGCGATCCGGCTGGCGCGAGGATTCACCGGCCGGAAGAAGATCGTGAAGTTTGAGGGCTGCTATCACGGGCACGTGGACAGCCTGCTGGTCGCCGCCGGGAGCGGGGCGCTGACGCATGGCGAACCGGACAGTGCCGGGGTGCCGGCGGATCTGGCGGCGCTGACCATCGCGCTTCCGTTCAACGACGAGGAGGCGGTGCGCCGGGCTTTCGAGGCGGAGGGGAGCGATATCGCCGCGGTGATTCTGGAACCGTATCCGGCGAATGCGGGACTGATTTTTCCGCGGGAAGGTTATCTGGAGTTTTTGCGCGAGGTCACGGCCAAGCACGAGAGCCTTTTGATTTTCGACGAGGTGATGACGGGATTCCGGCTGGCGAAAGGCGGGGTGCAGGAGCGGGTCGGAATCACGCCGGATCTGACGGCGCTGGGCAAAGTGATCGGGGGCGGACTCCCGGTCGGAGCGTTTGGGGGTCGCGGGGAGATCATGGATCACCTGGCGCCCGACGGGCCGGTTTATCAGGCCGGCACGCTGTCGGGAAACCCGCTGGCGATGGCGGCTGGGCTGGCGCAGCTTCGGGAACTGGAAGCCAACGACGGCTATGCGCGCCTGGAGCGGATCGGGGAAGCCTTCGAAGCGGGAACGCGGGAGGCGCTGAAGCGAGCCGGCAAGGCGTTTACCCTGCACCGGACCGGATCGATGTTCTGTCTGTTTTTCACCGAAGCGCCGGTGCATTCCGTCGCGGACGTGAAAAAAGCGGATTTCAAAGCGTTCAACGCCTTTTTCTGGGGGGCGCTGGAGCGGGGCATCTACTTCGCCCCCTCGCAGTATGAGGCGGGGTTCATCTCACTGGCGCACGGCGAAGCGGAGATGGAAGAGACGGGGTGCGTGGTGGGAGAGGTGTTGGCGGCGGGGTAAGGCGATCCGGAGAGGAGGCGGTCAAGCGCCGGGAAGGATGTGGATGGCCTCGAGTTCGGGCTGAGCTGTGGCTGAGCGGGTGTAGATCACTACCTTTTTCACGATCAACCCGGAGAGTTCCCGGGTCGCGCTGGAAGGGCGCTGCCGGTCAAAATCCGGGATCTTCAGCTCGACGGTCCACACGCCCGTGTCCGGGTCTGGCAGGGGCGCAAAGTCGTGGAAGAAGTTCCCGGCGAAGCCACCGTCCGGATGCTGAGTCCCGAGCATGCAAACCAACCGGGCCGGTCTCTGGCTGCGTCCCTCCAGGCGGATCCGCGTTCCGGACAGCACTTGAACCGGCGGCTGATTCCGGCTCGAGACCCGGCAAGCGACCTGGTGAATCGTATGCGGCTGGCGGTGGGCGGATTCTAGGAGTTTCGGAGTGGCACGGAGACGTGCCGGGGCACCGTTGGATGGAGGGAGCCATTGGCCACGGGTTCCGGCGGGACCGAGATCGAAGCGGCTCTGCCAGGCATCCACCGGGGTGGGGCGAGGCTGGAGGCGAAGAAAATCCCCGGAACTGAGGGAGGCCAGCACCTGGTGTTCGGCCGGAACTTCCACGGCTTGACCGTCGATGCGGCGGGTCAGACGAACGGCGCCTTCGGAAACGGCCAACCACGTGGCGGCCGGTCCGGATTCGACATCGAACCGCGTGCCCAGCACCTCCAGAGTGGCGACCGAGGTTTCGATCCGGAATGGGCGGTTCCGTGGTTGCGGTTCGATCGACGCGGAGAGAGAGCCGTCGTCGAGGCGGATCCAATTCTGGCCTTTCCGTCGCGCGATGGTGGCTTCGGTCGGGCCGGTGAACGTGAGGCGTGACCCATCGTCGAAAGCGAGGGTCGCCGCGGCGTCGTCGCTGGTGATGCGAAGGGTGCCGCCGGAGAGCGGGGTCGAAATCGGAGGGTTTTCAAGGATCGAACCCGCGTCGCCGGTCCAGCGCACGTCGCCCTGAACCTCGGTGAGCTTCGCGACGGGCGGTTCGGAGCGGTTCGCGACAACGATGGTTGAGGCGATGGCGATGATTGCGGCGATGGCGGCCGCGACAGCGATGAAGACAGGACGGTCCGGATGCCGCGTCATTGGGGTGCCGTTTCCGGAGCCGGAGCCCGAAAGGCCGAGGGGAAAGCGTGATGCCCGGAGTTCAGAAGCCGCGAGGGCCTGGAGGGAGACGTCCCGGATGGTTTCGCGAGCTTCCGGACAGGCGCGGAGTTGGCTGGAGAGGCGTTCGACTTCCTCTGGCGAGGCGTCGCTCTCTTCGTAGCGGAGGATGAGCTGGAGATGGGAAGGGGGCATGGCGGGTGATCAGGGATGGTGGAGTTGGCGTTCCATGCACTTTTTGAGGCTCAGATGGATTCGATGGATGGCCTGGTAGACGGCGTCGACGCTCATGCCGAGGGCGTCGGCCATGGATTTGCCGGGAAGGTTTTCGTGGTAGCGGAGGTCGACGAGATGACGGGAGCGTTCGGGTAGTTTTTCGATGCAGGATTTGAGCGCATCCATTTGGGCGGCGAGGTTTTCTTCGCCGAAGGCATCGAGATCGGCATCGATGAGGTCCAGCGTCTGTTCGTCGAGCATCACCATCCGCTTCTGGTGTTTGCGAAGGTGATCGATGGCAAGGTTTCTCGCCGTCACACGAGCCCAAGCGATGACATGGCCATCGTCGCGCAGTTTTTCGGCCTCTTTGACGGCGCGGAGCAGGGTGACCTGGTAGATGTCCTCGATGGCATGGGTATCGCGCAGGATGGGCCAGAGCCCGGCGCAGAGGCGAAGCCGGGCATCGAGGAGAATGGATAGGGTCTGGTCCGCGTCCATGACTGACGAGTGCTCTCTTTCGACACGAACGGGTCAGCTGAATCTGACGCGAGGTGTGGGAGTTTCGGGAGGGAACGCAGCCTGGCCGGACCCATCGGCTGGAAGGGGGCGAATGGGGGATGAGCAGGCGTTCGACCGTTCCCGTTACTGGGCCAGCTGGAAATCCAAGTGCTTTTGCTCGAGGTCGACGTGGCAGAGACGGACGGGGACGGTGAGGCCGGGGTGGAGGGCCACGCGGCCCCGGGCATCCGTGACGCGCTGGAATCGCGGCTCGACATCCCACTTCCTGGGGAGATCCTGGCTGCGGATCATGCCCCGGAGGAAGTAGTCTTTCAGCTCCACGAAGAGGCCTCGACCGGTGATTTCCGTGATGACGGCATCGAAGACCCGGTCTTCGTCTTCGTCGAGAAGGTGGAAGAAATACTCGAACATCTTGAGCAGCTTCGACTCGTTCTCGGCGTCGGCGGCGGTGCGCTCGGTGGTGGAGATGTGCTCGGCGATTTCGGCCATCGCCTTTTTCTTTGGGATAGAGGGTTTGTCTACGGGACGGGTGGCGTGTTTCTCCAGGACGCGATGGACGACCAGGTCGGCGTAGCGGCGGATCGGGCTGGTGAAGTGGGTGTAATTGACTTTGGCCAGGCCCCAGTGGCCGTGTGGTTCTTCGCTGTAGACGGCGCGCTTCAGGCTTTTCAACAAGCCGATCTTCATGGCGTGCTCCTCGGGCTTACCCCGGACGGCGCGGAGCAGCTTCTGGAGTTCGGGGCGGAGCGAGAGATCGCCGACCTCGTAGTGATAGGCGCGGGCGAGTTCGCGGAACTCAAAGAGCTTATCCTGGTCGGGGTCGTCGTGGACGCGGTAGATGGAATCGGTCTGCTTGTTCTTCGTGAACTCCGCGACGGCCTCGTTGGCGGCGAGCATGAATTCTTCGATGAGCTGGTGGGAGATGTCGTAGATCTCCTGCTTCAGCTCGATGGGTTTGCCATCGTCGTTCAGCACGACGCGGACCTCGGGGAAATCGAGGTCGAGGGCCCCTTCACCCATTCGTTTTTTCCTGAGGGTCGAGCCAAGCCGCCAAGCCTTTTGGAGTTCGGCGTGGAAGCGAACGGTTTCGGGCTCCTGATCCGGCGGTGAATCCGCTTCGAGCAGGGCGAAAGCCTCTTCGTAGGCAAAGCGGCGTTGGCTGCGGATGACCGCCTTGCAGAAGCGGGCCTTGCGGCGCACGCCCTTTCGGTCGAATTCCATGATGGCCGCATGGGTCAGGCGCTCCTCGTTGGGAACCAGGCTGCAGATGCCATTGCTCAGCGCTTCCGGAAGCATGGGGATCACGCGGTCGACGAGGTAAACGCTGTTGCCGCGCTTGCGTGCCTCGACGTCGAGCGGTGAGTTCGGCTTCACGTAGTGGGCGACATCGGCGATGAAGACGCCCAACTCCCAACCCTCATCGTGTTCCCGGACGAAAATGGCGTCGTCGAAGTCGCGAGCGTCCGCGGGGTCGATGGTGAACACCGTCCGGCCGCGCCAATCTTCGCGGCGACCGATTTCTTCCTCGGAAATGGTCTGCGGGATGGCTTTGGCCTCGGCGGCGACGGCCCTTGGAAACTCGAGGGGCAGTTCGTGGCGGTGGATGATGGAGAGGATGTCCACGCCCGCGTCATCGGCGTCGCCCAGGACGCGCACGACCCGGCCTTGAGGCGTTTCAAAGGGGTGTTTCCACTCGCGCAGTTCGACGATGACCTTCTGTCCGTTTCGCGCTTCGGGCGGGAGTTCGGCCCGATGGACTTCGATGGGCCGGGGAAAGATGGATTCGTCGGGTTCGACGCGGGCGAATTTTCCCTCGATGCGCAGCAGGCCGACGAAGCGGGTGCGTTTGCGGTGAAGGATTTCCCTGACGCGCCCTTCGTAGCGGGCTTCGCCAGGTCGATGGATTTTCGCCCGGTGGCGTTTCGCGTTTTTCTGCCATTTCGGGACCGGGGCGGGGTGGAGGGAGACGAGGACGCGGTCGCCGGGAAGGGCGGAGCCGGAGAAGCGTTCGTGGATGAAGAAGTGGTCCTGACCGGTGAGTTTGCGGACGCGTTTCAGGGAGGCGGCGTCGGGTTGGATCGTGGCGTTCCGGTTCCGGCGAGGGCTCTGAAAGGTGATGATGCCGGTGACTTCCGGATATTTGCTGCTGGTTTTTTCGGGACGAGGCAGGCCGTAGCGGGCTTTCTTCAGGGGTTGAAGCTTTCCGTGGGAGACGAGATTGGCGAGGGCCGCGCGGAGGAGAGACCGTTCGGGCGGGGAGAGCTCCAAGGCGCGCGCCATCTCGGAGCGGGTGAGCGACTTGGCTTTTGGGCCGTCGAAGAGAGCGAGAATGCGGGCCTCGTAGGGGGCGGTGGGCGATGAGTCGCTGGGCAAAGCACGGGAACCACGGGTTCAGCCGAACGCTTGTCAACCGCCCATTCGAGCTTGACTTCGAAGCAAAAATTCACATTAGGATGAGTGGCGGTCCGTCCAATCCGAGGCGGCCATTCGTCCTGCCCCCCTTCTCCTCATGAATCGCGGTCTGCTCCTCGCCTCGTTTTCGGTTGGGCTCAGCTTCTGGCTGAGCGGGTGCCACACGCCGGTGGACAGCATGGCCACTCACTTCAAGGATCCGCATCCGGAGCTTGGGGAGAATCGCTACCTGGTCAAAACGACGGCTTACTGCCATCACGAGGCCGACAGCCAGCCCTATGGGCGGAAGACCGCGCGGGGGACGTATCTCCGGGGTGAGGGAGAGCTTCGGAGCGCGGCGGCGGACTGGTCGCGGTATCCGGTGGGGACGCAGTTCCGCATCATTGGTCATCCGCAGGTCTATGAAGTCGACGACTATGGCAGTGCCCTCGTCGGGACGGACACGATCGATATCTATCAGCCGAGCCTTTCGAAGATGCGGAGTTGGGGGGCGCCGGTGCTGGGCATCGAGATCCTTCACTGGGGTTCATTCGAGGAGAGCGCGCGGATTTTGGAGGGACGCGTCCACAAGGCGGAGCACATCGGGGCGATGCTGGACAGCATTCGCGAGCGGATGAAGACGATGCCCGAGGAGCTGAAGACGGGCTATGCGGTGGACGGGGAGCGCCACCGGGCATGACGAAGCTCGAGCGGGTGGCGTACATCGACCGGCGTCTGGAGGAGCTTTATCCGGAGACGCCCATCCCGCTGGATCATCGCGATTCGTACACGCTGCTCATCGCCGTGCTGCTCTCGGCGCAATGCACTGATGAGCGGGTGAACCAAATCACGCCGCGGCTCTGGGAAGAAGCTTCAGATCCCTTCAAGATGTCGGAGGTTCCCGTGGCGAAGATCGAGGACATCGTGCGTCCCTGCGGGCTGGCGCCCCGGAAGGCGGCGTCGATTTCCGAACTTTCGCGGATCATCGTGGAGCAGCACAACGGCCAGGTGCCGGCGTCACTGGACGCGCTGGAGGGGCTGCCCGGGGTGGGCCACAAGACGGCCTCCGTCGTGATGGCGCAGGCCTTCGGTGAACCGGCGTTTCCGGTGGACACCCACATTCACCGGCTGGCGCAGCGCTGGAAGCTGACGCGGGGGCGGAACGTCGTGGAGACGGAGAAAGACCTGAAGCGGCTCTTTGTGAGGGAGCGCTGGAACAAGCTGCACCTGCAGATCATTTTTTATGGGCGCCAGCACTGCACGGCGCGCGGGTGTGACGGGACGGTGTGCGAGATTTGCCGGACCTGTTTTCCGGAGCGGAAACGCGGGGTCAAGACGAGGAAGTGAGGCGGGCAGTTTTCAACTCCCCGTTAAAAACCGTCGGCGTAGACCTCAGCGAGTTGATCGGCGGTTCGGGCGATGGAGAGGCGTGAGGCCCGGGCGAGAAGCTGGATGGAAAGGCGTTCGCTGACGCCGAAGGGGGACTGCGGAATGTCGATGCGGAACTGATTCGGTTCCAAGGTGGCCGGGTCGTATTCGCGCTGTTTGGCCAGATAGATTTCGCCGTTTTCGAAGTAAAACCGCTGTTCGCGAATGGTCTCGACGGTTTTCTCCGGGTCTTCCGCGTCGAGGTTCCACTGACGCGTTTGGCGGAAGACGAAGAACAGCTCGCCGTCGTCGAAATAAAAGGATTCGGAGAAAGCGTTCCGGTCGCTGGTGCGGCCGTCGATGGTCACGAAGAGAAGGGTGTTCTCGTTCTCCGGATAGTGGAACACAGCCTTGCCGGTGAGGTTGCGGCCGGGCACCTTGAGGGACGAGCTGGAGAGGCGATGTTCGTCGAGGTTCAGTTCGTTGAAGCGTTCATGGATCCATTCGGTCCGCTTCGGGCGGTCGTCTTGGGCGGGTGCGACCTGGGCTTCGGGTTTGGCTGGACGAATGCGGACGCCGGTGAGGGTCTCGCGCAGTTGGGTGGCGCGGGCGGGTTCACTGAGCGGGACGGGCTGACCGGCATCGTCGAGCAGGGACCACTCGGCTTCGATTTCGATTTCGAAGACGACGGGGGCGGCGAGCGCTTCGGAGCGGGCCTGGAAGCGAAAAGGGGCAACGCGGCGGCCGGCGAGCTGTGGGATGTGAGGGCCGATGCGTGAAGCGACGCCGGTTTCATCGATGCGGAAGGTGCTTTCGAGGTGGGCGCGGAGGGCGGGGGATTGATCGAGGAGGGGCGCCAGGCTTTCCCAGGTGCAGGAACCGTCGGCAAAAGCGGACAACGGAGTGGCAAGGAGCAGGGCGATGAGGGTGGGGCGCATGGGTTATGGGGAATTGGAGCGGCACCTAAACATAAAGAACGAGCCATTCATCTTCGACTTCGGTCGCGAAGCGCTCGACATGGATGTCGTAGGCTTTGACGCGGATTTGGCTTGGGGCAAAGACACAACGTCCGGTGAGAAGGTCGAATTCCCAGCCGTGCCAGGGACAGCGGAGGATTTCGCCTTCTCGTTCCCAGCGGTATTCGCCGACCGCGCCAGGCATGGTCATGCCCGTGACGAGACCCCGGCAGAGTTCGGCCCCTTCATGCGGGCACTGATTTTTGAGGGCGTGAAAGGTGCCGTGGACGTTAAAGACGCCGATGGAACGGCCATCGACCTCGACGATCCGGCGTTCTCCCGGTGGAAGCTCGGCAACGGGACAGACAGGGAAGCGGCGCTGGGGGCTCAGGACGGGAAAACCGGGGAGGGTGAGGTTTTGGGAGTGGGGGGAAAGCGCTCGAGGATGGTGCGCTCGAGCTTTTTCAGGGTGGAACAGGGTTTTCCATCCCAACCGGTGGTCGCGGCGGTTAGCGTCGCGGCGTTCGCTTCCGGGGCATGAGAGGGCGATTCGAGCTACTGTGGATCGGGCCGGTAAGCGGCGTGAGGATCCCCAACGGCTGCGGTTTCGCCCGCGGGTTGATCCGCCGGGATGGGTTCGGGCTGGAGGAGTTCACGCGTTGTCTTGGTGATGCGCTCCAGTTGAAGGGCGGGAATGCGCTCGACCTGGATGGCGACGCCGTTCTCCTGCTCGATGTGAAAGGTCCCTGTCTTTTCGCCGGCCTTCAGGATGGCCCAGACGTCGCGGATGTTCGACAATTCGAGTTCGTCGAGGGTGAGTTTGCCGCCCATTTTGTGCCGGGCGATCCAGATGAAGCGATCGCTGACACCGACGGCCTCATGGCCCCGGAAACCCCGGAGGGCCTGGCGGTCCTGGATGGCGATGTAGAAGACGTTTTCGCCATCGCCGGCGGCGCCGATGATGGCGTTGAAGACTTCGGCCAGCTCGTTGGAGTCCTGCCCATCATCGCTGAAGTTCGCGAGCTTCTGATGGAGGTCGAACACGTCGCGGATGGGGGTCCAATCGGCGAGGTCGGCGTAGTGGACGAAGTCGGTTGGGTTGATCGAGCCTTCGTTGAGGAGCTCGACGATCTGGTTTTGGCTGTATGGGCCAAGCGGTTCGGTTTCGCCCTGACGAAGAATCGTGAAGATCTGGTATTCGGGCAGTTCGTTATTTGCGGTCATGTTTCGGGGGGAATGGTTTGACTTACTTTGTAAATACCTGTGCAAGACGTGTCAATCCTTTGCCGGATAACTTTAATCTGGCATGGGTCCCGGGATGGATGAGAAGATAAAACGCCGTCAGGCGGATCCGGTTTTGAGCAAGTGAGCATAATTTTGCTTCCAGTAGGCCGGCATGCGGAGGGGTTTGCCCTGCGGCATTTGGATGAGGGCGAGTTGTTGCCGGCAGGTGATGAGGAGGGATTCGTCGGCGGGACGGCGGACTTCGAAGGACATCCAGAACCGGACGCGCTCGAGGGTGTCGAGGCTCCCGTGGACCTCGACGTGGTCGCCAAGGACGGCGGGTTTTCGGTAGTCGATCTCGGTCCGGACGACGACGGGAAACTCCTGGCGAGTGGCCATCTCCCGCAGCTGCATGCCCATTTCACCAGCCAAGCGGGTGCGGGCGGTCTCGATCCAGCGGAGGTAAGCGATGTTATGGACGACGCCGCCGCAGTCGGTGTCGAAGAACATGACCTCTTCGGCCGTTTGAATGGATGGGGTGTCGGGGTTTGGATGGGTCACCGGGGTGCGACAGGGGTTTCAGTTTCAGTCTTCGGGTGGATGCGCTAACATTCAACTCCAAGGTCCACTCTCCCGCTGATGCCGCGCCGAATCGCCTATCTCTACAGCCGTTACCCGGTGATTTCGCAGACCTTTTGCGATTCGGAGATGCTCGAGCTGGAGTCGCTGGGTTTGGAGCTGACGATCGGGTCTTTGAATCCGCCGGGAGACGCCTTCCGGCACGAGCGGCACCGGGAGCTTCGAGCGGACGTGCTCTATCCGCCGCCTCCCGGGGCGCTGCGTGCAATGGAACGGGAGGCGGAGGGGACGGTGCGCTGGGGGGAAACGATCCGACCGCTGATTGAGCGTCACCGGAAGAGCTACGGGGCGTCGTTCAAACCGGAGGTTCGGGCGCGGAATGCGCTCTACTTCGCGCGGGTTTTCCGGGAACGCGGGATCGACCACGTGCACGTTCACTTTGCGAACCGGGCCACGCACACTGCGCTGTTTTTGAAGGCATTGACGGGGATTCCGTTTAGTTTCACGGCGCATGCGCAGGATTTCATGGTGGATCTCGGAAGCGACGACCTTCTGCGGGAGCTGTGCCGGGAGGCCGTCTTCATCGTGGCGGTGAGCGACTGGAGCCGGAAGCTCCTGGCGGAAACCTGTCCGGATTCGGAGGCGAAGATCCACCGGATTTACAACGGGATTCGCCTGGCCGATTTTCCTGAGGCGGATGCGGGTGGGGGGGGGCCGCTGCGATTGATCAGTGTTGGCCGGTTGATCGAGTTCAAAGGGCTGCACCATTTGATCGGGGCGTGCGGGCGCTTGAAGGAGCGCGGGATCGAATTCGAGTGCACGCTGATCGGGGAAGGTCCTTGGCGGGAGCGGCTGTTGCAGCGCCGCGACGAGGCCGGGCTGACCGATGAGGATGTGCGATTTCTGGGGGCGCGGACGCAGGAGCAGGTGAAAGCGGAGCTGGCATCGAGTCACGTCTTCGTGCTGCCATCGATCATCGATGCGCAGGGGGCATCGGACATTCTGCCGACGGTGATCATGGAAGCGATGGCGGCGCGGCTGCCGGTGGTGTCGACCCGTCTGGTGGGCATTCCCGAGATGGTTCGCGATGGACAAACCGGTTTCCTGGTTCCGCCCGCGGACGAGGAGGCGTTGGCGGATGCACTGGCGCGGCTGGCTGGGGACGGGGAACTCCGGCGCCGGATGGGCGATGCCGGGCATGAGCTGGCGGGGGAACGTTTCCAGCGAAGCGACTCCGCGGAGGCGTTGGCGAGGCGCTTCCGGGACGCCGTTTCCCAGCATCCAACGCCACATGCAGAGGGAGGGGACCGGGTGCCAAGGCTGGTGTATCTGGTGGAGACGTGGCCCTGCGCGAAGGATGGGCCGCTGGCGGGGGAACTGCGGTTTGTGGACGGGAATTACCGGGACGACATCCTGATCATGGCCTGTGGCCTGCCCGAGGGGTTCAAACCGGACACGTTGAGCGAGGGAGATGCGCGGTTGCTGCAGGCGGTCGAGTGGCTGCCGGATGGGATGGTGTTGGAGGGCGACTGGCTGCAGCTCGAGGAGGAGCGGTGGGAACTGATCCGGCTGCGGGGCGAGGTGAGCGGTTCGTATCCGACGGAGCGCTACCTGGTGGATGCGCGGCGGGCGCTGGGGCTGTCGACGCTTCTGCGAAAGCGTGGGATCGAGCACGTGCATGCGGCGCGTTCCTCGACGGCGTTGACGGCCTGGATGACGTGGAAGTTGGGGGCGGCGAAACGGTTCAGCTTCGCGGCGGAGGAGAAGCCGGTCCTGGACCTCAAGACGCTGAAGGGGCTGGCGAATGACGCGGAGGTCTGGAGCCTGGCAGGGGAGGAGGAATCGGATCGTCTCGGACTGAGCAAGCCCGCCATGCGCCGGCTGGAAGTGGGGCCGATGAAGATCCGCCTGGGTCAGGTGTCGAGCGGGGATCGCGGGGTGGTTTACCAGGCTTGGGTGAAGGCCTTGCTGAAGGGGGGGAGCGAATCATGAGCGAGCGAACGGCGGTGGTGATTCCCTGCTACAATCACGCCCGCTACATCGCGGCGGCGGTCGAGTCCGTGCTGAGTCAAACGCGGCCACCGGACCGATTTCTCGTCATCGACGACGGATCGGCCGACGAGTCCCTGGCGATTTTGAGGGGGTTCGAGAAGGACGGGGTTGAGGTTCTTTCCCAGCCGAACGCAGGGGCGCATGCCACGCTGAACCGTGCGGTTCACCTGGTGGCGGAGGACTGTGATCGCGTGGCCATCCTGAACTCGGACGATTTGTATGAACCGGGACGGCTGGCGGCGCTGGGCGATTTGCTGGACGGGCCAGGTCAAGACGTGCAGGTGGCGGTGACGGGGTTGCAGCTGATCGATGACGATGGGGAACCGCTAGCGGTCGATGCGCCCCGGGCGAAGTGGTTCCGGGCGGCGTGGTCGATGGCGGAGCGTGCGGGGGCGTCTCGTGGAATCAGCGAGTGGTTAGGAGTCGCGAACTTTGCCGTCACGACGAGCAACGTGTTCGCGCGGGCGAAATATCTCGTGGCGCATCCGTTTCGCGATTACCGTTTCATCCACGACTACTTTTTGTTTCTCGAAACGGCGTTGCGAGGCCGTTTGGCGGTGTTACCCGAGCCGCTCCTGCGCTACCGGGCGCACGAGACGAACACCATCCGAACGGACCCGGCTCCACTGATGCGCGAGATGCTCCGGATGAATCTGGACCTTTACCGGGTCCTCGCGCCGGAGTTGGAACGGGATGCGGAGTGCCGGGCACGGTTCAGCGCTTACGCACGGGCCTCGTGGGACAACGTCTCCAGCCTCGATGCCGGGATCCTTCAGGCCGCGCTGGCCTCTCTCGTTGCGATCGTTCCCGAGACCGAGGCGGAGCGGGTGGTCCAAGCCATCGATGCCGGGGAGCTGGACCGGTTTCCAAACGCGGCGCTGCTTCGCCACTACCCCGGCGAGGGGCCGCTCGTGGCGAAGGAGGATCTGGCGGCGCGGATCGCGGAGCTGGAGCGGGCGAACGCGGAGCTGCGGGATGCGAACTCCGCGCTGAAGGAGGTGAACCGGACGTTGGCCAGGCTGGGGCAATCGCCGAAGGTGGCGCTGGCGCGGCTGATGGGGATGGGAAAAGACCTGTTTGCGAACCGGGGCAAATCGCCGTCGGAGAAGCTGGCGCACCTTCGGTCGGCCGTGGAACGGCACCGGTGGCTGGGCGGAGCTGCCAAACAGGAAGGGTCTCCTAAAACTGGACGCGCGACTGGGTGACGTCGTTGGAGACCGTGGAGGTCGTCTCTCCGGCGCGGATGGATTGGATCCGCTTGTTGATGGGCCTCGCGGCGGTCCAGAAGAAGGCGCGCATGGCCGGGTTCATGGCGTTCCAAGCGTTTGGATTGGCTTCGTAATAAGCGCGAGCGTCGCGATGGACGCCGAGGTTCCGCCGGCTGACCTGCGGGCCCGGGGCGGATTTCACGAACTGAACGAAGCTGGGGGAGCGCCCGTCCCACTCGAGCGTGCCGTGCCGGTGCGCGCCATACCCGAAGTCGAGTTCGAGGTCGCGGAGTTGCTTTTGCGCGCTTCGAAAGAGGGCCGGGTCGACGATGTAGCTGTCCACCGCAATCCACTCCCCATCGAGCTGGACCTCGGCGTAGCTGTGATCGATCCAGGGGGTTCCCGGATCGACGATACCTTCGAGGATGGCGACGTCGAGTTCGACGAAGCGTTGCCGGGCCGGAATGCCGGAAGCGCGGAGCAGCGCCACGAAGAGGGTGGTTTTGGACGTGCAGAAACCCCGTCCAGAGCGAAGGACTGCGGACGCTTTCTGCTCGTAGAAAGAGCGCGTGAACCCGTATTCGATTTCGTCGCGAACGAACCGATGGATCGCGACGGCTTTCTCCCGATCGGTGGAGAGGTCGGCCGTGAGCTTTTGGGCGGCGTTTTCGACGCGGTGATGGCCGGTGTCGATGAGGGGTGTGGCGCCGAGGAAATCGCTCGTGGCCTGGGCGGAAGGGGTGAGCAGAAGCAAGACGGCGAGGAATTGGGGTCTGGGCATTGGAGAGGGAGCTAAGTCCGGCTGCGGGGCGGGATCAAACCAAGACGCCGGGTTTCGGCGCAGCTTACGCGGGCTCGAGATGGTATTCGCGGCGGTATTGGAGCGGGGTGATGCCCATGTGTTTGCGGAAGTGGCGGGTGAAGGAGCTTTGATCATAGAAGCCGAGATGCCTGGCGATTTCGGCGATGGGCCGGGTGGACTTTCGGAGGAGATCGCAGGCGGCGTGGATGCGTGTTTTGATGATGAACTGCTGGGGCGAAGTGTGGAGGTGGGTTTTGAACTTCCGCTCGAATTGACGGACCGACATGCCGCAGCGGCCGGCGAGGCCGGGAATGGAGAGGTCCTGATGGAAGTGGGAGCGGATGTGGTGGAGGGCGGGGGTGATGTCCCACTCGGGAGGGTAGGTCTCCCGGAAGGATTCGTAAGGTTCGATGGTCCCCATGACCCCGATGATGTTCCCGCGGCGATCCCAGATGGGGCGCTTGTTCGTCAGATACCAGTCCGGGACGCCTTGGCGGTTTGGGTAGAGTTCGACGATTTCGAGCATGGGCTGGCCAGATTCCATGATGGTCTGGTCGTCGGCCCGGAACTTCTCCGCCAGGCTTCGAGGGAGGAAATCGAAGTCCGTCTTGCCGACGATGTTGGCTTCCTGGGTGAGGCCGTAGCGATGGAGCAGGGCCCGGTTCGCGGCCATGAGGCGACCTTCGCGGTCTTTGGCGAAGAAAAGGATGGCGGACAGGTGATCGAAAAGCCGGTAGAAATGGCGCCCGGGATCGATAGCGTCCAGGAAACCGGATCGCAGGCCGTGCGGGTTCTCGCTGGCGTGCATTTGGACGAATGCGGGAAGATGGAAGATTTGCCAAGCTACATTTCAGCGCCGGAAGCGATTGCGGCGTGGAGGGACGAACTGGACCGGGAGGGGCGGCGGGTCGTGTTTACGAACGGCTGCTTCGATCTTCTCCACGCCGGTCACGTGCGCTACCTGAAGGAGGCGAGGGCGCTTGGGGACGCCTTGGTGGTGGCGCTGAACGGGGACGCTTCGGTGCGGGCTCTCAAGGGAGAGGGCCGTCCGGTGAACGGGGTGGAGGACCGTGCGGAGATTTTGTGTGCGTTGCGTTCGGTGGACCGGGTGGTGGTGTTTGACGAGCCCCGCGTCACGCGGTTGATCGAGCAGATCCGGCCGCACATTTACACGAAAGGCGGCGATTACACCGTGGAGAGTTTGAACGCCGAGGAGCGCTCGGCGCTGGAGCAGGTGGGAGCGCAGATCGCGATTCTGTCGCTGGTGGAGGGAAGGTCGACGAGCGCCACGCTGCGGAAGCTGGCCTCGGCGGAATCGGCGGGGAAAGGGCGTTTGAAGCTGGGAGTTTTGGGCTCGGGCAGAGGGAGCAATTTCGATGCGATCGCCCGTGCGATCGCGGCTGGCGAATTGGACGCGGAGGTGGTGTTGGTCATTTCGGACAAGCGAGATGCCGGGATCTTGAAGTTGGCCGAAGCGCACGGTGTTCCTGGTTTGCACGTCGAGCATCCGGCGAAACGCGCGCGAGCAGGCGAGGCGGCGGAGAAAGAGATCGTGGACCGGCTTCGGGCTGCGGGCGTGGACCTGGTGGTGCTGGCGGGCTACATGCGGATCGTGGGGCGGGTGCTGTTGGACGCGTTCCCGAATCGGGTGATCAATATTCATCCCTCGCTCCTGCCCCAGTTTCCCGGGAAGGAGGCATGGGTGCAGGCCTATGAAGCCGGAGTCTCCGAGACGGGATGCACGGTGCACATCGTGAATGAACAAATCGACGCCGGCCCGGTGCTGGCGCAAGAGCGGGTGCCGCGGCTGCCGGAGGACACGGTGGAAGACCTGCAGCGGAGGATTCAGGAAGCGGAACACCGGCTCCTGCCGGCGACGATCGCAAGGTGGAGGTGAGGAGCGGGAAGGGAAGGGCCCTGCGCTTCGTTCCCGGGTTTGGGCGGGGCCGTCAGGCTGCGTAGACGGTGGGATCGGGGACGCCGGATTGCTCGAAGGCTTCTTTCCGTTCCACGCAGGTGCCGCAGGTGCCGCAGTGGGTTTCCAGGCCTTTGTAGCAGGACCACGTCTGACGGAAGTCGACGCCCAGTTCCGCGCCGCGGCGGACGATGCCGGTTTTGTCCGTGTCGATGAAGGGGCGGAGCAGTTGGATCCCGGCATAGGTGCCGAGGCGCATGGCGCTGGCGAAAGTCTCCATGAACTCGCTGCGGCAGTCGGGGTAAATCGCGTGGTCGCCTGCGTGGGCAGCGATGACCAGAGCTTCGGCGCCCTGGCTTTCGGCAAAGCCGCAGGCGATGGCGAGCATGATGCCATTCCGGAAAGGCACGACCGTCTGGCGCATCGTTTCGTCCTCGTAATGGCCGTCGGGAATCGGGCCGCCGGACTGAAGGAGACTCGATTCGAACAGCTCATCGATGAAACTCAGCCGGATGAGCCGGTGGGGGACACCGAGTTTTTTGGCGTGCCAGACGGCGAGCGGGATTTCCTGATGATTGTGCTTCGAAGCGTAATCGAAGCTGAGGGCGCCGGTGACTTCGTGTTCTTCAGCGGCATGATAGAGCGCCGTGGTGGAATCGATTCCGCCACTGACGAGGACGACGACTTTCATGGTTCGGGGTCTGGATGTTCGACCTCGACCGTGAGGCTGATGCCGCCGCGGGGAGCGAACTCGCCGCGCACCATGAGTTGGCGCGGGGCGCAAACAGCGATGAGATCGTCGGCGATGCGGTTGACGATCTCCTCGTTGAAGCCGGCGGTGTTCCGGAAAGAGGCCAGGTAGAATTTGAGGGATTTGGTTTCGACGCAGCGGTCGCCCGGGATGTAGTGGAGGTGAAGCCGGGCGTAGTCGGGCTGTCCGGTCACCGGGCAGAGGGAGCTGAACTCCTGGCAATCCAACCGGATCCAGTAGGGCCGCCGCGGGTTGTGATTGGCAAACGTCTCGAGGATGGCCCGGTCCGGCGTCTGAGGCAGTTCTTTGGATGCCCCCAGAAGGGAAAGGGACGATGTGGACGGATTACCCATGCGTGGAAAGGCGGGACGATACCCGGAATTACTTTGTGGGCAAGGTCCAGACGGCCTCCAGGGCGTCGCGCTTTTCCAGCCGGGCCTCGATGATTCGCCCCGCCAAGAGCTCCGAAGGGCCGTCCCCTGGGAAATCGACGAGGATCTGACCAAGCACGGTCAACGCCTCGGCGAGCTGCTGGTCTTCGGTGAGCTGAAGCGCCTGTTCGTAGCGGACCCGAAGGTCGTCCCAAGCCGGTGGCGGCGTCGCGACGACTTCGAAGAGATCCAGGGGTTCGTGGATGTTGACGACCCGGACTTTGCACAGCCGCCGGATCTTCTCCGTCCGCCATCCTTCCGGCAGGTAGCCCAGCGTGTCGCGCGTGACGAGCATCGAGCTGTGGAGGTGTTTGGTGGCGCCCTGAACGCGGCTGGCGAGGTTCACCACGTTCCCAAGCGGGCCGTATTTGAACTTCCGGTCCGTCCCGATGTTTCCGACCAGTGCGGTGCCGGAGTTGATGCCGATTCCGAACTTCGTCGGGGCCCCGACGGCCTCGGCCCATTCGGCGTCGAGGGCGGGTAGCAGTTCCAGCATGTCCAGCGCCGTCTCGCAGGCGCGGCGGGCATGGTCCGGGACTTCCTCGGGAGCGCCCCACATGGCCAGGAGTTCGTCGCCCGCGTAGTCGACGAGGACGCCGCCGTGTTCGATGACGCAATCGGAGAGGGCGTTCATGACGGATCGCAGCCAGCGGACGGTCTCCTGCGGCCCCAACCGTTCGCTGATGGAGCTGAACCCGCGGATGTCGCAAAACAACACGCTGACCTCGGCGGCCTTCCCCTCCATCTCGCGAAGGTCGGGGTGCCGGGCGAATTGGCGGGCGAGGGCGGGCGGGAAGAACTGGGCAAACTCGCGTTCGCGCAGCCGCTTCCGTTCGAGGCAGGATTCGAGCCGAGCCTGGAGGAGCTGGGCATCGACCGGTTTGGTCAGGAAATCCGTGGCGCCCTGGCCGATGCAACGAACCGCGGCATCGACGGCATTCTGTCCCGTGACGACGATGACGGGTGTGTGCTGCAATGTTCCACTTTTCCGGAGGCTCTCCAGCACCTGGAAGCCATCGAGTTTCGGCATGCTCAGGTCCAGGAGAACGACATCGATTTCGCCCGAATCGATTTGCTCCAGCGCCTCTGCTCCGTCGCAGGCCAGCGCGACCTCGTGTCCCTGATCGCGCAGGAGTTCGTCGAGGATCTCGCGGTTCTCGGGTTCGTCCTCAGCCACCAGAATGCGGGCGGGAAGGGACGCGATTTCAGGCTCGAAGGAAATCCTTGGGGCAGGATGATCGGAGCCGGGCTCGAGCCGGCGGATCTGTGGACCGGCGGGGCTGCCATAGCCGTCGATGGAGGCGAGGCAATCGGAGATGGAGCCGCGCAGGCGGGCGATGGGTTCGTGCCACCGGTCATCGGTGAGGCAGCGCTGCAGGAGTTGGGCCGGGCCGGAGAGGTGGTTCAGCCGGTTCCGGATCTCGTGACGGATCTCCTGGTAAACCGTGTCGTCGCGCGGGGTGATGTCGCCAAAGCCGGTCTCTTCCAGATTTTGCGAGCCGAAATCGCGGAGGCGAGAGCAGGCTTTCTCGAGGCGGTCGAGTTGTTTGAGGGCGCGGGCGGAAGGGTTCGAAGTCTTCTTCAGGCGGGAGCGGAGCTTCTTGACCTGGGATTCGATCGCCCGCGTTTGGCTCAGAAAACGCTCTTTTTCGCCTGGCTCACTCACGACTCGGGCAGGAAGCGCTCGATGGCGTCGAGCAGTTCGATGAAGTTGTAGGGCTTCGGCTGGAGTTCATCACAGCCGGCGCCGAGGATGCGCTCCCGCTGGTGGAGCATGTTGTGGGCGGTGAGGGCAATGACGGGGATGTTTCTGGATTCGGGTGAGGCCTTGATGGCGCGGGTGGCATCGAGGCCACCTTCGCGGTTCAGGGTATCAGACCCGGGAGAATCCGGCATTTGCACGTCCATCAGGATCAAATCGGGCTTTTCGGACGCCACCATGGCGATGGCGTCATCCCGGTTGGACGCCACGGCGAGGTGATAACCTTCATCGGCGAGGAGATCGTTCAGGATCTCCACGTTGTTGGCATCGTCTTCAACGATCAGGATCTTGGCCATGAGGAACGGGGTTGGGGTGGGAGTCATCCACGTTTGAAGAAGCATCCGTGACGGGTGCTTGCAGGGGAATTTCGACGATGAAGACGGACCCTTTACCGAGTTGGCTGCGCTCGAGACGGACCTCGCCGCCCATGAGCTGGCAGAGCCCTTCGGAGATGACGAGGCCGAGGCCGGTGCCGCTTTCATTGGCTTTCTTGTTCGTGTAGAAGCGAGTGAACAAGCAGCTTTGTTCCTCCTTCGTCATGCCGCGGCCGGTGTCCGAGATGCGGAAGCGAACCCAGGGCTCCTTTTCCTTCCGGAACCGTTTCGCCTCCAGCTTCACCGTGCCGTTTCGCGTGAATTTGCAGGCGTTCGAGAGCAGGTTCGTCAGGACTTGGCGGAGGCGGTGACGGTCCGTGTGGATCTCGCGCAGCCGATGATCCCAGGCGATTTCCAGACGGTTGTCGTTCTTCCTCGCCTGGAACTGCAGGGCTTCGCGAAGCTCCAGCAGCATCTCGCCGAGATCGAACTCCTGCGGTGTCAGACTGAGCCCGCCCATGACGATCTTTTGGAAATCGAGAATGTCGTCGATCAGGGTTTCGAGATAAGCGGCACCGGCCAGGGCCTTGTGGACATAGTTCTTTTCTTTATCGTCCAGCGATTTCCGGCGGCCGAGAAGCTGGAGAAAACCGGAGACGGCCGTGAGCGGGGTGCGCAGTTCGTGGCTGACGTTTGCGAGGAAGGCATCCTTCTCCTTGGCCAGGCTCTCGAGCTGGCGATTGGCGCGTTCCAGCTCCTTCGTCCGGGCGCGAACGCGTTCCTCGAGCTGTTCCTGGTTCAGGCGGACTTCGTCGAAGAGACGCTCCGAGGCGCGGGCGATGTCGCCGACTTCGTCGTTGCGCGTGACTGGCAGGCTCGAGGTGAGTTCGCCCAGCCGCGTGTGGAGCGGGCCCTGCTCGGCCAGGATCTGATGCGCCGTATCGGTCATTTGACGGATCGGTTGGACAAAATACAAAGCTGCCGTGGAAGCGATGCCCATGGCGACGAGGCCGAAGAGAGCGACCCAGGTCC
This sequence comes from uncultured Verrucomicrobiales bacterium, assembly GCA_964500945.1. GTDB lineage: Bacteria > Verrucomicrobiota > Verrucomicrobiia > Verrucomicrobiales > DEV007 > CAZCRA01. The sequence continues at coordinate 23,841 of CAZCRA010000001.1, forward strand.
AGAGCCGGGTGCGGATCTCGTGCTGGATGGCGCCGACGAACTCTTCCTGGAAAGCGGCGTAAAGCATCAGGTAGCGATGCGAACCGTAGGCGGTCGGAAGCGTGATCGTGAGGCAGGAAACGTGGCAGCGGGTGCAGGCGACCGTTCCCTTCCAGTGGAAGATGCGGATCGAAGGCGAGATGCCGAGGAAGTCGCGAAGTTCGCGCTCGACCTGCTGGATGAAGTTCGGTTCGCCCCGGTTGCGGAGCCGGAATTCGGCCGGATCGCGGCTCAAGAGGCGAATTTCAGCGACACGACCCGCCAAGCCCCCGATGCGACGGCCGATGCTTTCGTGTTCGGCGACGAGCAGTTCCCAGAAGGCATCGTAGGCTTCAGGACTTTCCCGCTGCTTGGCCCGGACGGCGTCCGCCAGGGCACGCGTGGGTTGGCCTTCCTTAAAGTAGAAATAGTCGTCCTCGCGTAGGGGCTCACTTTGAAGCTGGGCGACGCGCTGGATGGGGCTGGCCGAAAGCGGAGCCCGTTCATCGCGGTAGGCCTCCAGTTCTTGGTCGAGCCGATTCAGGAAGAGTTTGTCCCGGCCGAATCCGGGTTGGATGGCCATGTTGGGGTGAACGATGAAGGGCTGCTCAGGCGCGTCGAAATCGACCAGAAAATAGAGGTGGCGAGGGGAGCGGAAGCGTTCGAGGGCAAAGGTGAAGGCAAGGTAGCGATTGGGCCCTTCCCAGCCGGCCGGGGGCGGAACGCGAATGCAACCCTGGAAAACCGCCATCCACTCGGGACGCCAAACGTCCGCGCCATTGCGGGTGGCGCCCGGGACGGGAACGCTGGCCTCGGCGCGGTAGATTCGGGACAAAAGAGGAATGCTCCGGCTTTCGCATTCGGCCACCTCGATGATTTCCTGGACTGGTCCGGGATCGAGGCCACGGATTCGTTCGAGGATGGGAATTTGCGTCCGGGCGTCACCGGCTTCGATGGTCTGAACACTCAAGTATTCGTCCCAACGAGGACAAACGGCCTGGCCCCGGTCGAGAACGGTCTCCAAGTGTCCTTGATAGATGGCGTCGCGCACGGCTTCGTCGGCGGCGAGGCTCGAGATTTCCTCGCGGTAGCTTTGGATGCGGTGGAAGAGTTCCCAAGCGCGCAGATTCGATTCGTCATCGAGGTCGACGAGTTCGTGGCTCTCCACCATGCCGGTGCTGATCTGCTGCAGGAACCCGGCCGTTCCCAGCGCCACGGCAACCGCCACGGCGACGACGAGAAGCGTGGTTTTGGTTTGGATGCCGAAGCGGAGAAACATGGGAGGTTGACCGGTGGCTGCCGGTAATCAGTAGTTTCGGTGTTCGGTGCCGGGGTGCCAGTGGCTTTTTCTGGGGGGGACGGGCGTGGACGCAGTGGCCGGCTGCCGTAGTGCGGGGACAGGGGTTGTCCCACCGATCCTGGGACCTGGTTGAATCGCCGGCCTTGCGAGGCGCAACCTTCACAGTGGGCAGTAGGCTCGAAGCGACCAAGGGGCCCGGTGGTCGTTCGCGCTTCGGCTCGAACGGGGTCTCGTGGGTGGTTTCGAATCTGTTTCGTTAGCGTTCTGGACCGCAGGCGGCCCAGAAAACGGACAGGGAGGGATTCGAACCCTCGGTACCGTTTCCGGCACACTCGCGTTCCAGGCGAGCCCATTCAACCGCTCTGGCACCTGTCCGGGGGCTTCGCGAGAGGAAGAAGCAATACTAGGGGATTTGGTCTGATGCGCAAGGGCGATTCGGTCTTAGCGAGCCAGGTTCCCGGTCATGGAGGAAGTGCGACGCGCTGGCTGCGTCATTTTGTCGTTGGCGGCACATGAGCGTGACAAAACGACCCATCTTGTTGGTTTCGGAGGTGAGAAAAAGCGATTGGCTTTGATCTAAAGATCTCCAAATGAGCGACTTACGATTCTATTGGGGCGCTTGGCACTTAAAGTGCGGTCCGAGGGAGGTCGCTGGCTATTCGCGCACCTGCATTTGAAACGAGACGCAACGGAGAAACTATGAGCAAAATTCTGGGAATCGATTTGGGAACGACGAACTCCTGCATGGCGGTCATGGAGGGGGGAGAATCGACGGTTTTGGAGAACGCAGAAGGGGCCCGGACGACTCCATCGGTCGTGGCGTTCACGAAGTCGGGCGAGCGCCTGGTTGGGCAGGCGGCGAAGCGACAAGCAGTTACGAACGCGCGGAACACCATTTTCTCCGCCAAACGCCTGATCGGCCGGAAATTCTCCGAGTTGAAGGAGGAAGACAAGCATCTTCCCTACGAGATCGTCGAAGCACCGAACGGGGATGCGCACATCCAAGTCGATGTGGCGGGTGAAAAGAAGACATTCAGCCCTCAAGAGATCTCCGCAATGGTGTTGAGCAAGCTCAAGGCGGATGCGGAGTCGAAGCTTGGAGAGAAGATCACTCGTGCGGTCATCACCGTTCCGGCTTACTTCAACGACTCGCAGCGGAGCGCCACCAAAGCGGCTGGCGAAATCGCCGGGCTGACGGTGGAACGGATCATCAACGAACCGACCGCGGCGTCGCTAGCTTACGGATTGGAGAATAAGAAAGACGAGAATATCGCTGTCTATGACCTTGGTGGTGGGACCTTCGATATTTCGGTGTTGGAAATCGGCGACGGAGTTTTCGAAGTGCTGGCTACCGACGGGGACACCCATCTGGGTGGGGATGACTGGGACAACGAGATCATCAAGTGGATCGTCAGCGAGTTCAAAGCCGAGAGCGGGATGGACCTCAGCGGTCAACCGGATGCGCTGCAGCGGATCAAGGAGGAAGCGGAGAAGGCAAAAATTGCTCTCTCGTCGTCTCAAACCTACGACATCAACCTTCCTTTCATCACAGCTGACCAAACGGGTCCTAAGCATATTCAAAAGGAATTGAGCCGGTCCAAGCTCGAACAGCTTACCGATCATCTCTTTGAACGGACCCGCGGGCCGGTGCAGGATTGCCTGAAGGAAGCGGGTCTGAGTGGAGGCAAGGTCGATGAATTGGTGCTGGTTGGAGGCATGACCCGCATGCCCAAAGTTCAACAGGTCGCCCGCGAACTGGCCGGCAAGGAACCACATAAGGGGGTTAATCCGGATGAGGTGGTGGCGATTGGTGCCGCGATTCAAGGCGGTGTGCTGCAGGGAGACGTTAAAGATGTTCTCTTGCTGGACGTCACGCCACTCACGCTTTCGATCGAAACGATGGGCGGAATCGCTACGCCGATGATCGAGCGGAACACGACGATTCCTGTGAAAAAGTCGCAGATCTTCTCTACCGCCGCAGATAGCCAGCCCTCGGTCGATATTGTGATTACCCAAGGCGAAAGGAAGATGTCATCCGACAATAAGTTGTTGGGGAATTTCCGGTTGGACGGGATCGAGCCGGCTCCGCGTGGTCTTCCGCAGATTGAAGTCACGTTCGATATTGATGCGAACGGCATTCTCCATGTCGGAGCGCAGGATAAGAAGACAGGTAAAGAGCAGAAGATCTCCATCGAGGGTTCGAGCGGATTGTCGCAGGACGAAATCGAGAAGGCGAAGCGCGAGGCGGAAGAGCACGAGGGCGAGGACAAGGCTCGCAAGGAGGCAGCCGAGACGCGCAACAACGCCGAGACGATGGTGTATCAAATCGAGAAACAGCTCAACGAGCTGGGCGACAAGGTTTCCGAAGAGGACAAGAAGCCGGTGGTCGACGCGGTGGATCGAGTGAAGAAGGCGCTCGAGGGAGGCGACGCGGCCGAGATCAAGGCGGCCTCAGAAGGGCTGCAGGAGTTGTTCGCCAAAGCCATGGCAGCGGCGCAGGCTGCCGGGGTCAGTCCGGAGGACATGGGCGAGTCTGGACCTCCGTCTGGAGATGAGGCTTCGCCGGACGAAAGTAGTTCGTCCAAGAAGGCGCGCGGACAGGTGATCGATGCGGACGTGGAAGTGGTCGACGACAATAAATAAACAATTCCGGAAGGCAAGACTTTGGGGTTCGCGCAAGAACGTGCGGGCCTCAAAAAAATGGTTCCCGCGCCCCCCTCTTTTCAACGGCCATTGAATGGTGGCAATCGTGGAGAAGCGGGAATCGTGGGCACCGAAAACAAACCAACATTATCAAACTAAAACGTAACGAAAACCCAAACCCAAACCCAAACCCAAACCCAAATGGCTACTAGCATCACCCCGCTGGGACAACGCGTCCTGGTCAAACGACTGGACATCTCGGAAGAGACGTCAGAGGGCGGCATCATCATTCCGGATGCCCACAAGGAAAAACCCCAGGAAGCCGAGGTAACGGCTCTCGGGGTTGGGAAAAATGACGAGGGCGAAGACGTCTCCTTCACCGTCAAGGTGGGAGATAAAGTCCTCATCAGCAAATACGGTGGCACCGAGGTGAAGATCGACGGTGTGGAACATCTCATCCTCAACGAAAGCGATATCCTCGGAATCCTCGGCTGAACGAGCTTCTCGAAGAACTCACCAATTTAACAACCTTCATCTCAACTTAAAACAAAATGGCTAAGCAACTAAACTTCGACGAAGAGGCCCGTCACTCCCTTCTCCATGGCGTGTCCAAACTGGCAGCCGCCGTGAAGGCGACGCTTGGGCCGGCAGGCCGGAACGTCATCCTGGAAAAGAAATTCGGCAGCCCGACGATCACCAAAGACGGTGTGACCGTGGCCAAAGAAATCGAGCTGGAGAATCCCTACGAAAATATGGGGGCACAGCTCATCAAGGAAGTCTCTTCAAGGACCTCCGATATTGCCGGTGACGGGACGACCACGGCTACCGTTCTGGCGGAGTCCATCTATAAGGAGGGGCTGCGCAACGTGACAGCCGGTGCCAATCCGATCAGCCTGCAGCGTGGTATTATGAAAGCCTCCGAGGCGATCGTTGAGCAACTTCGCGCGATTTCGAAGGAAGTCAGCGATACCAAGGAGATTGCGCAGGTGGCGACGGTCTCAGCCAACTGGGACAGCGAGATCGGTGACATCATCGCCGATGCGATGGACAAGGTGGGCAAGGACGGAACAATCACGGTCGAGGAAGCGAAGTCAATCGACACGACGCTCGAAGTCGTGGAGGGGATGCAGTTCGACAAGGGTTACCTGTCGCCCTACTTCTCCACCGATGCCGAAGCAATGGAGGCGGTTCTCGAGAACGCTTACCTGCTCATTCACGAGAAGAAGATCAGCAGTCTGAAAGACATCGTTCCTCTGCTGGAGAAAGTCGCGAAGAGTGGACGACCGCTGTTGATCATCGCAGAAGACGTTGAAGGGGAAGCCCTTGCCACGCTGGTTGTGAACAAGATCCGCGGCACGCTGAACGTGGCGGCGGTGAAGGCTCCCGGTTTCGGCGACCGCCGGAAGGCCATGCTGGAAGACATCGCCATCCTGACGGGTGGGCGCGTGATCACCGAAGATCTTGGTATCAAGCTCGAGAATGTCGATGTCGGCGATCTTGGTGCGGCCAAGAGCATCCGTATCGACAAGGAAACGACGACGATCATCGAAGGTGAAGGCAAGTCCGATTCCATCACTGGCCGGGTGAACCAAATCCGCCGCCAGATCGAGGAAACGACCTCCGATTACGATCGCGAGAAGCTCCAAGAGCGTCTGGCGAAGCTCGCCGGTGGCGTAGCGGTGATCAACGTTGGTGCCGCGACCGAGACCGAGATGAAGGAGAAGAAGGCTCGCGTCGAAGACGCCCTTCACGCCACCCGTGCCGCGGTGGAAGAAGGTATCGTTCCTGGCGGTGGCACGGCCCTGATTCGCGCCCTGTCGCAGGTGAAAGGCCTGAAGCTCGAAGGAGATGAAGCCACAGGCGCCGAGATCGTGTCTCGTGCGATTGAATCTCCGCTCCGGCAACTGGCGGCCAATGCCGGCGTCGAAGGCGCCCTGATCGTCGAGCAGGTTAAGCAAAAGACGGGCGGTGAGGGTTACAACGTGGCAACGGGCAAGTATGAAGACCTCATCAAGGCAGGCGTGGTGGATCCGACCAAGGTGACGCGCAGCGCCCTGCAGAACGCGGCCTCGATCGCGGGTCTGCTCCTCACGACCGAGTGCCTTGTCAGCGACATCCCCGAACCGCCTGCCAAAGATGATGGCGGTCACGACCACGGGATGGGCGGCATGATGTAAGCTTCGTCAAAGCAAGCAGCACCGGTTCCACGTTTCCGCCTCTGGCCGAGGCGTGGGGCCACCCAAAAAGAGCCACCGGGCAGGCCGAAAGGTCTGCCCGGTTTTTTTTGCATGACGGAGAGCAGCCGTGTAGGCGGGTCACCGGCGTGAGTCCGCCGTCCACTCAACGAAACGGCTTCATGCTTATTAGCCCTGCGGGTTTCCGGCGGCGTGATGCTTGTAAATCACGAAGGCGAAGACTGTGAAGAAAACCAAAGCCGGCGTCACGGCGCAGTCGAGCGAGGCGGAAAGCCACCAGACGTCGAGGCCGGGGATGGCTAGGATGGCACCCAAGAACATGAGTGGGACGATCAGACAAAGCGTGGCCAGGATCATGGCGCCGAAGATGGGCCAAAACCGGTTCCGCGTAAGTTCCCAACTGCGCCGGATCGCCTCGGGTCCGGAAGCGCGCTCCTTGATTACGACGGCATCGACTAGGACGAGGCGCGTGCCGACCCAGAACAGCGGCAGAATCAACGCGAGGCCAGCCGCGAGGATGCAGAAACCGCTGAGGAAACGGGCTACCCAAAGCCTGGCCCAGGAGGAAGCGCCGTGGCTCAGGCCGTTCCCCATCGAGTAGGGTTGGCCGTTCCAAATCGCTTCCGCGATGCTGATGACGGCGCCGACGGCGATGATCCCGATGAAGCCCTCGGCTAACATTTGACCCCGCATCACGCCCAGAACGTCGTCCGGGGCTATGACGTTGTATTCGTAAAAGGCGAGAAGGAAGTTGAGCGGTCCCCAAATGGACAGGTAAGCGAGATTCAGGGGGATGAATCCCTGGCCCATGATTTGGAACGTGTGGGAGAAGATGGCGCCAATCCCGCGTTCAGGCCAACGATCATCCTGTGCGCTGGCGGGGACGGTTTCTTCCTCCACGGCGGAACGGGGAGGGGCGTAGGGGTTCTCCGAATCGGAGAGGCCGGTGGCTGGATCGCCCGTTTCCCCAGGAGAGGGTGTTGGGGGCGCGGATTGGACGTGTGGCAACTCGTGCTTCACGGAGGCCAGGGGCTGCCAACCCGGCAAGCCGTCTCGCCAGACGAGAGAACGATCCGTGACGACGCCCTGCAGGGTCAAGCGCACCAGTTCTTCGGGGGCGATGGGGCCTTTTTGCTGACCTTCGACGGCGTAGAACCACTGCATGGCGCCATCCTTAGCCCTACACAGCGGATCCGTAAACCCCAAGCGTCAAAGATCGCCGCGATCGGCCAGGAGCAGGAGGGTGCGCCAGCCCTGGCGTTCGCCGTGGAAAGCGGAGGTTAGCAGGAATGGCACTTGGTTAAGCTGCTCGGTCGATCATCTTTGGTGGGTGCAGCCGGCTTCGTGAGAACGGGAGCGGAGCGGACATGGGCTGCCAAAGGCAGAGCAACGCGTCCAATTTCGTCCGAACCAACTTTTCCGGAAAGAACCGCCGAAATTCTCACGAATTCCGCTACACCCTTCCTTCCGACGCGTAGGCTTCCAACTCCTTCCTCCTGGCTCCTTTTCGTAGCGACGCCCCTCCGGGCGTCGGGCAGGGTAAACCCTCGCCTCACCTCGCCCCGTCTCGACGGCTTTTGCACGCGGCCCGATTCCAAGCAGGCAGGGCGCGACAAGTCCCGCTTTGGGCAGCCCCCCCCAGGTTCGGCTTCACCCATCCGGGACCGTCCCCTTCCGGCGTAGCGGAATTCGTGAGAATTTCGTCCCCCCGCCTCATTTCCGCATCTAGCCGACTTCGTGAGAATGCGAGCAAAGCGGACACAGGTTGCCGAAGGCAGAGCAACGCGCCCAATTCGGACCCTCTTCCTCCCCCGTCACCCACCCCCTCTGAAGTGTCACCACTTCAGCTACTCCCGAAGCGGACGACGATGCAGCAGCTTAACCAAGTGCCATTGATAGCGCCGGCAAAAGCCGGTGAGAAGTAGAGAATGAAAGAGTCTCACAGTGAAGATCTAGCCAATCACACTGGCCCCGAGTCATGTGAGGGCGTCCGTGAGGGCGCACTTGAAGCGTTGACAGGGGAATCCACAGGCTGGGCTACTGAGCCGCGAAATCAGGTTATCTTCCGGGAGGCCGACCTTCTAATGGCAGGGGGAAGGCAACACTGGGTGCACCGCCAAGGCGAGGTGCAACTGGCTCCCGCGCGGTCGGAGAACCAGGGAATGTGGGGAAGCTTCTCACGCGGAAGCCGGGAGGTCTCGGGCTCGGCCCGCCGGAATGGTGTCCGGCGGGTCCGCGCATGGAATCCCAAGGGAGCAAGAATGCGATGAACGAGCTCGAGAATTCGGACGGCTCCATAGTACCTGAGAAACCGGCGAACAACGTCGTGCTGCAAAGCTCGACCGCGGAGCTGGCGGAGGAAAGGGAGTCGGCCGAGGGCAATCCGAACCAACAAACCAGCCACCGGATCGAGAGCCGGGAGCGGCTGCAACACGCGTTGGAGAGGATACGCCAAGCGGTAAAGAACATCGCTTGCGCGTTACGACCTGAGGCAGGAGCCCAGTGCGTCAATCGCGCCCGCTGGGATCTATGCGGGGGCCACCGGGTAACCGGTGGTCCTACCGCGACCAGGTTAGCAGGGTGTTGAAAAAGGCTTGCACGCCGCGGTGGATTGAGAATTCACGGTATGGAGTTAGGTTTCGCGAGGCAATGAGAAGCGCCTTCTCCTCAGGCGGTGGTTCCTGGAGTTGAGGGCGTTGTTGGACGTCGCTCACTGTGCTCGCCCCGAGATCCATTCTAGCACCCTTCCGGACGGACGAGGCCAAGCACCCGGATCGGGCTGAGCACCAATTCGCGAGCTTGATTGAGGTGATGGGTGCAAGCCGTCAAGAGGTTGCTCAGCGGAAGGCGTGCCTGGTCATTTCTTCTCCCTACACCTTCATGCCGGCCCTTCTACCAGAGGCCCCAGTTTTGAGTCTGCATGATGTAGATCCCCAGGATGAGATTCGCGACGGCGTGCATGACGATGCAGGCGGTGAGGGTCTTGGTTTTGATGTAGCAGAATGCCACCAGGGAACCCCAGACGGCTGCGGCGGGCCAGTCCGGATAGCTGTGGACGAGGATGACTCCCGCGGTCGTGATGAGAACCGAGGGCCAGGTGAAAGTGCCCATTGGGATCGTCCAGAAGTCTTCGTAGCGATTGACGAGGTAGCGTTGAAGAAAGCCGCGCCAGAAAATCTCCTCGATGAAGGACGCCACAATGACGAGGCGGATGAAGCGCATCAGCACGACGAAAGCAAAAAGTGCCGGTTGATCCTCGAAGAGCGTGGGATCGAAACCCTCCTTCCGCTCTTGCCATCCCAGTGCCACCGGGGCGATCCAGACGGCGATGCCGATGCATCCCAGAAGCGTGGCGAGACCGAACCCCGAGAATGGTTTGAACTGGTACTGCTTCCACCAGAAAGCCAGCAAAGCGATGGCGACGACGGTTTGAAGTGGGTAAACCCAGTGCTCAGGGGTGGCCCTCCACCAGGGGGCTCCCTCTTCTTCCGAAGCCAGTCCAGCGAGCGACTGGAGGAGGAGGAAAGTCACCAGTGGAGCGATGTAAGCCGCTGACTTCGACTCGCGAATCTTGGAGATTTCCAGGTTCACCCAGCATCCAAAGAGCGCGGATGCGCAAAAAGCAAGCAAACGATCTGTCAGACTGGCAGTTGGAGGTCGAAATGAGGGGTGGAAAGGCGTCAGGAAACCGGTGAGGAGGGCTTTCGCGGGGGAAAATCGAAATTTCGGGTTCGCTTTTCGCGATTTCGAGCGAATTTGAGAGAGTCACTATCCCGAAGAGCGGGAGAGGTCCGGGCTTTTAGGAAAGCCGGCGAGGTGACTGGCTTGAATCGAAAGTTTATGGCGAAACCAAATCGAAACGCGGCGAGAAAGCGGGGCGGACCCCGAGGGCGCGGCAGGGGCAGGGGCCGTGGCCCGGCACGAGGTGCACCGAGAAAAGACTCGGGCGGGCAGAAGGAAGATTGTCTTGAACTGGAGGGGACGATTCAAAGCGTGCTTCCGGGGACGATGTTCCGGGTGGAACTTCCGAATGGTCACGTCGTATTGGCGCATATTTCGGGCAAGATGCGCAAACGCTTCATCAAGCTCGTGACTGGGGACCGAGTAAAGCTGGAGATGTCACCTTACGACATCGACAAGGCCCGAATCATTTACCGCCTCTGACGGGGCACCGTGTACCGCGGGCGGTTTGGACTCCTCATCGAGGCGCGTCGATGCGCCCACTGCCGGTTTCGATGGGCACCTCCCAGTGTTCGAGGGCCCACTCACGCATGAACCGCACGCGTTCGGGTTCGATCTGGTAGACCATCCAGCTAGGATTTTCGGGAGATCCGAGGTAGCGGCGAAGAAGGGGATTCTCGTTCCAAATGGCCGCCAGCCGTTCCTGGTTGGTCTCGACGATGGCCTTCCCGGTGATCCGGACCTGATCATGGTTCGGGGCCAAGTAGCCTCCCTCCACACGCGGGTTTGCCGCGATTTCCTGGGTTTTGTGGTAGGCTTTCAGATTCGCGACAAAGACCGTGAAGCCCTCGGTTCGGACGGGAGAAACCGGGCGGAGGCGCGGCTGTTCGCCGTCGATGGAGGCGAGGAAAGGAAACTTGGCCTCTCGCATGACGGCGCGGGCGAGATCGGGTAGCGTTTCGGGATCGACGGGTTCGGTTTTGGGCGGTTGCATGATTCGAGGTGAGAGAAGGTTAGAGTAAAGAAGGTGAGTCAGGAGAAAGGTAGCTCATGCGGCTTTTCGGACTTTTCCTGATTTTAGCGGTTTTGGTGGCCATTCCCTTCGCGATTTGGGGGGAAAGGTTTGAGGGGTGGCTTGCGCCGGGGCACGACGAGTTGGAGAGTGGGCTGGGCCAGTTTGGGAGGTGGGCATGGATCGCCGGGTGGGGGCTTCTGGTAGCGGACCTCGTTCTTCCGGTGCCGGGGACCGCGATCATGTCGAGTCTCGGATTTGGGTATGGTTTCATTCTTGGGGGCGTTCTCGCGGCGAGTGGGTCCCGTCGCTGGGGGACTGCTTACGTATGGCCTGTGCCGGCGCCTTGGAACGCCGGCGGCGCGGTTGGTCGCCGGGGAAGAAGGGCTGAAGCAGGGCGAACGTCTGTTTCGAGGGAGGGCGGGAGGATGGGTGGTGGTGCTCTCGCGTTGGCTGCCGTTGATGCCTGAGGTCGTTGCGTGCCTGGCAGGATTGTCGGGCATGCCGTTTCGCCGGTTCTTGGTGGCGCTGGCCTGCGGAAGTGTTCCCCTTGGCTTTGCCTTCGCCGCCATTGGGGCGACGGGCCGGGAGGCACCATGGGTGGCTTTGGCGGTGAGTGCCGGGTTGCCGCCGGTGCTCTGGGCCCTCGTCCGGCCCGGCTTTCTTCCGAGGAGCCGGGCGAGATCAGGAGAGAACGTCCTTGAAGTCGATGATCTCTTTCCTGAGGGCGTAAACGACCGCGTCGAGCGCGATGTCTTCGGGGTAGTCAAAGCGGTCGACGAGATTGCGGAGGATCGTCTCAACCCGGTCACGGACGGAGCCGGGGAGCTTTTGGTATTTTGATGGTTGATTCTGGCGCTGGAAAAAGCCGTCGCGGAGTTCTTCGGGGTTGATGCCCTCGATGCTGCGGCGGTTGGAAAGGAGGCTGGTGTATTCCGAACTGAAACAATTGAGAAGATTATCGTTTTTGCTGTAGATGAGTGGTTTTGTTGGGTCGGAAGTGATTTCGCCGGCGCCGTGGAGGTCGAGGAATTTCCGCGCCATCTCTTTATGGCAAGCCATCGGATCGGCCTCGGGTTTGATGATGGCCGCGATGGGTTCCATGAATTGGTAATCCGGCTTGTCGACCTTTGAGCCGGTATCGGGATCGAGATAGGTGTATCGAGGAACGATGACGTGAGCAAACGCGGTGTTTTCGCGGGCCCGGTCGAGCAGGGCATGCTGGAGATATTTGCGCAAATCGAACTCAATGCTCATCGGGTCACGGTCGACGGTGGCCATGGTGATTTCCTTGCGAAGAGTGAAGTGGTAGAGGCCCTGAACGACTTTGATCAATCCCTCGTAGTCGCCATATTCGCCTTCACCTTCCTCGAGGAAGACGTTGCCGATTTCACGCGGGGGGCATTCGGCGGATTGACGGTTCGGGGCGTCGAGGGTGAGCCAGTGGTGGACATCCGGTCCTTCCTTCATGACCTGCTCCAATTGGCTAAGGAAAATGGAAACGGTCACTTTGCGTCCGTCCGACACGGCGATGGTGTTTCGCATGATGTTTTGGAGCTGACGAATGGACAAACCGTAGCGCCCCTCATCGGGATAGCGTTCCGCGCCAAGTTCGCGCATGAATTCGTCGTCGATGAGTTGGAGTTCATCGCTGTTGAAAAGGCCGGAGTCTTCGAGGGAGATGGCGCCCGGGTGGCGAACGACGAATTCCTGGATGAATGGCTCGTCTTCGAGATCCAGTCCCAACCTGAGGCACTCGTTTCTGAACGGATGCCAGGGTGGAAGTTTTCGAATCGTGTGAACGGGGTCCTCGGACTGGGCAGCGTAGATGAACAACTTTTGTTCCGGGGTGATGCTTCGATACAAATCCCGCTTTTCTTCGCTCCAAGACTTGGGAAAGCGCCGTCGATTGGGAGGGAAAAGACGAGTCAGGACGCCGTAGTAGGCGGCGACCCGCGCGAGATTTGGATCGATGTCGTACCGGTCCCGGACATTGGCGATATCCCGGCGGAGGATGTCCTTTTCGGCCAGGGCATCGAGGAGGTAGTTCACCGGGATTTTTTCGATGCGATCGAGAAGCTTGCTCGAGGTGAGCTGCTGATCCAGGCGTTGCATTTCCTCGAGATTGGTCGTCATGAGGACAGTCGTGTCGAGGGAGGCCTGCGTGTATTCCATCGCGATTTTGCCCGAGCCCAGGAGCATGAGGAGGGGTTTGTATTCGGATTCGTCCGGAAGCGAACCGTCTCCGCCGAACGCATCGTGGACGTGGAGGAGGCCGCGATTGCACGAGAGGAGGGCGCCTTCGTAGCGATACATGCTCCGGCCGCGGAGATGGTCCGCGAGGAGACGCGTGTCAGTGTGATCAATGTGGAGGGGGCGCGCTTCGATTTTCAAGTGGCGCATGTCATCGACATTGGCGATGCCCTTTCCGCGTGAGACGGAGTATTCCACCTCCTCGATGCGAATGTACTCTTCGACAATATCAAAAAACGTCTTCCCTCGATTGCGGGGATTTTGGCGCAGGGATTCCAGAATGTCCTGGGACTGCTTATCGAGCGTGGCGTAGCGATAGAAGGAGGGGATCGTGAAGCCATCACGATCCTTGTGAAGAGCGGACACATGATCGAGGATTTCCTGGCGAGGCCTCGACACGGAGCCGTCGGCATTTTGCAGCGTGATCGGGAACAGGAGAATGGGGTTTGGCATCAGCGATGAGCGCAATTCCAACTCGCGGCCCTCTTCACTTTCGAGGCGGAAATAGAAGCTGAACTGTTTGAGCCTTGCTTCCTTCGAATACTCTTCCAAGGCGCGAGCGATGAGGTCTGCGATGTTCGTCTTGCCCGAGGCCGGGGGACCGACGAGGACAATGCCGCGTTTGGATCCGGATTCCTTGTCGACGGATTCGATGACATCGACGATTCGCTTGATACAGCTCTCCTGGCCGTAGACGGCGGTGGTGCCGTTTGAGAAGGGATCCTGGAAGAGTTTGTATCGGAGGCAGGGTTCTCCGCTGCGGACGATGGCTTTGATGCCGAAGTGCTTGATGGCTTCGAGGATGACCGAGGCCGAGGTCTTCAAGACACTGTCCGGGGTCTCAATGAAATGGTCCACGAATTCGGAGAAGCGGATGCCGCCTTTCCGTTCCGTGCCGAGGATTCTGCGATAATCAAACTCGTGGGTATCGCGGTGGGTCGAGGGTTCCATGACGGGAGCGTTCAGGGGTGATACGGTTTTTCGCCGCTTTTGATACGAGCGGCGACCTCCTCGAAGCCGGGTGCCGTGGCAGGTTCTTTGCGGAATTTCCCGGCGCTCAAGGTGTAGAGGGCGTCCTTGCAGAGGAGGGCGACGGGTGCCTTCCAGACCATGTTGATGTTTTTGAGGGTGGGCTGGATCCACTTCTTCCGGAGCTGTCGGCCGTCGTCCCGGTGGTAGAGGAGTAGACCGCCTTCCATGAAGTCGACATCGACCAAGTAGATCCGTGGCCGGTGGAAGTGGGTGAAGAAGGTGAGCATCTCCTCTCGAACGGGCTTGGGATTGATCCAAACGTAGTGGCGATCGTCGCGCACCACGTCGCGTGCGGAAATCCGGAGTTGGTCGGCGTAGGCTCGTGGGATCCGGTTGAGGTGAAGTTCTTCCACCAGATCAGGGGTGAGGAAGCGGCGGAGAAATTCATAGTCCGTGCAAGTTCGCACGATCATTTCCATCGATTCGATCGGCTTTGACGACTTTGGCCTGCTCCAATCTCTCCGTTTGGCCTCATCCGTCTCCTCGAGGAAATCGAGGCTGACACGTCCATGACGATGGAGGTCCTCGATGTGTTTCCAGAGGTAGTAACCCATGTGATAAGGGTTTCGCTGGAAGTAAGGGCGCGGATAGCAGACGCCTGAGAAGATTTTGCAATAGTCGACGATGCCAGTACATGCCTTCTCTTTGAAGAGTTCCTTCATGATGGCATGCTCCCAATACATCGCCCAACCCTCGTTCATGATCTGGGTGCGGATCACGAAGTCCTGGGTTGAATTCACCGTGTAGAGATAATCGAGGATCGCCCGCTCGCCGGTGCTGGCGGGTGCGAATTTGCGCAGGAACCCCATGATGTCCTGGCATGGGGCGCGGAGTTTGTATCCGTGGCGGCTCAGCGTTTCCCGCCTGGCTTGGCGCTTCTGTTCCTCACGGACGAGAGATTCCTGATCGTGGGCGCTTTGCAGAATCGAGGAGAGGGTGTGAGAGTAGGGCGTGGCGAAAAGCGGTTTCGAGCCCTCTTTTCCGAGAGAACGGGAGGACGAAACCGCGAGGTCGGTGTCGACTGAGCCTTCCAGGTTGTATTGAGAGTTAGGAGCGATCAGTGGAACGATGGACTCGGCAGCGTTCCAGTAGGCGCGATAGTGCATGTCGCCCATCTGACGGCGGCATCGTTCGACCTTTTGAGTGAGGTGGAGAACCAGTTCGGTCCGGTGATCGTTGGAGTCGTGGAGGACGTTCAGTTCCGAGAATTCGCAGTGACCGACCACGTGCGCCATGACGCTGGCCTGGACCATCGGGGTGTTGGTTTCGTTCAGGTAGGCGTATGAGGGGCGACCGGTTTGAACGACTTCGTAATAGAGGGATGATTCCTGGCCGGTGGAAACCCGATGGCGCGTCGACACCATGTCCTTGCCTTCCCAAAGATTCACCGGACTGGTGGGGTAGACTCGTTTGAGCAGCAGGGAAGCGAACTCCATTGGATCCAGGATGAAGAACCGGATCTCGGGCAGGGTGCGCTCGAACACGTCCACGGCATAGTGGAGCACACGCTCTTCGAGCCGTTTAAGTTCTGGATCGCTGGCGACGGTTCGCATGTTGGGGTCAGGTGAAAAGGTCCCGGATGACGTGTTTGACGTCGCTCGAGTCGTGGATTGAGCTCAGCCGGACGATGGAATCCATTCCAAACTCGGGTTCGAGGACTTCGTTGAGGCGACTCATGTCGCTGGACTGGACCTCGACGATGCCGATTCGGTTAAAGACCGGGGCCATGTCTTTCTCGAGGATCTCGAGAATCTTCTCGGCATCATCTTGAAAGACTTCGCCGTCGCCGAAGTAGAAAGCGTAGAAATTGGTGGTCGAGACCTGATATTCATTTCTGGCGATCTGATTGACCAATTCGAAAACGGGGCTGGCCATGGTTCCGCCCGCGTTTCCTACGCTATAGAATTGGTCGGCCTGCACCTCGTGCGCATCGGCATCGTGAACGAAGAAGCGGTGTTCGACCTTGTCGGCGCCGTAGTTGAATTCGAGCCAATGGTGAATGAAGTTCACGATGCGCTTCTCGAGTTCGAGACGCTCTCCGTAGGTTGAGTAGGAGATGTCTCCCATGTAGAAGACCACGGCTTGAAAACGTGGTCTCTCGACCCGCTCAGGCAGCTTGTAGCGGCGATCTTTGCGCCGGATCTGGACGCTGAGTTTCCCGGAATCGGGGCGATAGAGGCCGGTCCCGACACTGTGCTTCAACGCCCGTTTGAAGGTGCGTTTCTTATCGAGGATGACGCCGGCGGTGCCATAGGTTTTGAATTCGTAGGAGATCTCTTTGATGCGTCCCTGACCTCGTTTATCGAGTTCCGGGAGCTTGAGGCGCTCCGCGATCTTCTCCATGAGAAGGTGATAAGGGACGGTGAACCGAATTCGCTCCGAGTCCCTGCCCGGACCCTGATTGCCACGACCGCCTGCGCCTTCATTTTCGTCGCCGTAGGTGAACCTAGGGGGGACGATGTCGTCCATTTCGACAATGATTTCGCTCTCGCGGTCGCCAATGGAGGACAGATCGCCTTCATTGACGATGTGGTCCAAGAGACCTTCCAGGTGATCCTGGATGAAGTCATTGAACACTCCTTCGCTCTCGGCGGAATTGATTTGATCTTCCGTCATCGGCTGAGTGGCGGTTTAGGCGGTGAGGCGAGGGCCAGATTTGCGGTTAGAGCACGATGCTGGAGGCATTGGCCGTGATGGCGAGGGCCTGGAAGGCGCATTTGCCGCAATACCGCCTGCGCTCCATGAGATAGCGGATCGTGTCGTTCAACTGTTCCTGTTCCTTCGAGTGGACGTTGGCGGAACTGGTTCCGCTTTTGATCCAGCCGAGGAGCTTCATGTTTTCGCCTGATTTGAATTCGTTTTCGAAGACGTATTTCTTGATGGCATTCTGATAGGACGGCTCATCTTCGAGGAGCACCTGATGACTCACGCTGGAGATCGCGTCAGACAGTTCCTTCCGGAACACATCCTTCTCGGGAATTCCGAGATACTGTTCGATGCTCTGCATGAACTTCTCGTCGGGCTGCACATCGTTCTGTGTGACCTCGTGTTTCACGGTCGTGTTATGCGCATAGGCGCGGACGTGATCCGTGTATTTCTTCCAGGTCGTCTCAATCACCGAATTGTCGCGGAGGATGGCCTCATAGACGTCGCTGGCGATTTGGCCGAAGATCCACGACTTGGCCTGAGGGAGGACCTTCTCGACATAGTGACTGAGCTTTGTCTTTTCGGAGGCGAAGTTTTCCTTCAGAAAGCTGTCCATGCGGACGTGGAGATCCAATGGGGTGACACATGGGTTTTCCATGGCGATGGATCCAAGGAGGGAGTTTTCGCCGTGGTCCTGCAGGAGCTGTTGGAGGTTGGCAACGTACTCGCTGATCTGGAAGTGTTCCGTCGTTTCGAACACGTTTTGAATGAACCGGGGGTCGAGACCGAAGGTTCCCTCCGACGGTTTCACGTATTGGAATTCGTCGAGGATCATCTTAGCCATGTTGTTATCGACGCCGCTATCCGATCGCCCTGCGTAGATCAGAGCCTTCTGCAGCAGTGAGATGTTCGGGTTTGCCTTGGATTCATAGAGCCGGGACATGACCGCCACCAGGCTGAGGAGGGAAAGGCTATGGGGAGCGACGTGCCCGATATGCTTCCGTTCCTTGTTCCACTTCCGCGAGTCGTTGGAATAAGTGAATTTGTAGATCAATTCCTCCTGTTTGAAATCGACCGAGAGAGGCATTTCGATGAAGGTCGTCCGCGAGCGAAGAGCTTCGAAGGAGTTGTTGGCCATGAACATGCTGTATTCATGGAAGTTCGTGTGCCCGATGATGATACCATTGAAGGGGATGGGAGGTTGCCCTTCAGGTTTGAAAAACCGGTCCTGAGTGGCGAAGAGAAGCTCGTAGAGGAACTTGTCGGACAGCTTGAGGATCTCGTGGATTTCAACGAAGCCATTCGCCCCGGCACAGAGTTCTCCCTGGTAGTCGTGAACAAGGGGGTGAGACTCGCTGCCGAACCTGGGGAGCAAGCTGTAATCGATGTTCCCGACCAACGAACCGGCCTCCTGGCTCTTCTCGTCTCGCGGGGTGTAGGAGCCGATGCCAGTTTTCGTCTGCGCGTCGAAGACCATGCGGCGAACTCTGAGATATTGGAGCATCTCGCGGAAGGACAGGTCGCGATCCTTCATGAACTGCTCCAGAACATATTGAGCGTAGGGAGAAATCCGACCGTTGATTCGAATTGAGAAGGAATTGTCGTAGTGTGGATGCTTCTCGAGGAAATCGCCGATGGCCTTGCGGTCGATTTGCCGAGTCAACTGTGCCGCGAAGGGTTCGCGAAGATCGTCGGGGACCACCTGCAGCGGACGCTCGAAAAGCGGGGCCTGGATGTAGAAGACATCGCCTTCGGAGAGCACGGCCCGGTCTTTGAGCCGTTCATCGACGGTAGGGAGGAGGAGGGTGAAGGTTTTTCCTTCCTCCGATTTCGAATAACGGTTGAGGGAGGTCTTAATCGCGTCCATGGAGCGCGATTTGGCGGAACCGGGGGGGCCGAGGAGGATCCAGAGGCGTTTGGAGGCCTCGGCGCCCCGGCTGGCATTGTCGATCTTCTCGACGAGGTTTTCCTTGGCCTTCTGCTGACCGAAGACCACGTATTTCCCGATGAGCGATTCATCCTCGAAGAAGAGGTATTTGTGGACCACGGGTTTACCGGGAACGATGGAATGCTGGACGCCCCGGGAGAGGAGCATGTCGTGCAGGATCTGCGGGGAGTCCCGTGTCACCCAGGGTTCCCGGCGCACGAGGTCGAGGTAATCATTGAAGCTGAGAATGGTTTCGGAACCCTGAATTTCGGGTTCTTCGGCAAACAGTTTTTCCAGGGAATCGTCCACAATTGTTGAGGGGTTGGAGGGCATGAGACTCGAACACTGTTTGGACGCCGCGAGGGCGTTGATTGTTCGGAATCCGTCGTGGTGACGGGGAGGCAGGAATCGTGCCCGTTGAGCCTGCACCCGCTGGATCTAGGGGTTGCGGGAGATGGTTGGCATTGAAAACGCCTGATATTACGAGAATTTTGGATCCTTGCCGGGATCGGTCTCGAAGATGTGGATCTGGCTCTCGGTGGTGAAGGTGCGGACGACCTCTTCCTTGAACTTGATGAAGATGGGATCCTCTTGGCACATCTTCATTTTGGCGGTCGATTCGAAGTCGATCGCGACGAAGAAAGGCCACTGGGCATTTCGGTCGAGGGTGCGACCGGAACTGAGGTGGAGGACTTCGGGGATTTTGAGGAGTTGGCTTCGGCTGGAGCGGATCATGCCCTCAAGCTGTTCATCCGTGACGGTCGGCCGGAGCTGGTAGAGAGCGATGTAGTGAACCATGCGCGGGAAGGATGAGCCGAGGGAGGAACGCATTGTTTCCGCAAGAGGCGGACAATCTCAAGGCGATTCGACGCTGATCCGGCGCGGAAGGGAGGGGAAACGGACGGGAGAGTGGGGGAGACCCGCTAATTCCAGCTCAAGGCGCCCTTTTTGAGGGCGTAGAGGTAGGCGATGAAGAGGATACCCACAAAACTGAGCATACTCCAGAACGCCGCGAAATTTTGTTCGGCGATCATGGACTGAAAGCTGACCGCCCAAGGGTAGAGGAAAACGACCTCGATGTCGAAAATGACGAAGAGCATGGCCACGAGGTAGAATTTCACGCTGAAGCGAGCCTGGCCTTCGCCGACGGGTAGCATGCCGCATTCGTAAGCGCTTTCCTTCCATGGATTGGACCGGCCGCTGCGGCCGAGGAGGACGCTCATCACGATGATGGCGACGGCCATTCCGATGGCGATGAGGATCTGGATGAGTACGGGGATGTATTGATCCAGCATGGCGAAAAAAAGAATGCGGTGCAGGCCGGATGACCTACACCGCATTCAAGGAATTACAAGATGAAAGCCGGACGACCTCAGTGGGTGCCGGATTGAAGGTTGTTTGAAACTGGTCCTCGGCGAACCGGGGATTAGGAACGCTCAGGCCGGCTCGAGGGGAGATCTTCCTGGGGGAAGGGGCCGGGCCGGCCTGAACACTTTCGAACCGGAAACCTAGTTCGAGGGGGCGTTCGCGGCGATGTGAGCGCTCGAAGCTTCGTCGATGCGCTCGAGGCCGCGGTATTGTTTACCCTCTTTTTGAACCAGGCCTCGAGTGACCAGATTCTGGAGTTTCTCGTAGGCGCGAAGGCGGAGCATTTCTTCTCCGCCGCTCACGGCGTTTCGCTTTTTCAAGTTTTCGTAGACGACTTCAAACAGCTCGTTGAATGCGAAATTCTTTGGTTCCGACAAAACCGAAACGAGCTCATCGGTCACATGATCGGGAACACGACGAGAGAACCTAGTTCTTCTGGTATTCGACATAGTGACGTTGAGTATAGCACCGGAGGGTCTGTGGCGCGAGAAGGTTTTGGGAGAGTGTCGCGAATTCGCGAAACAGGAATGCGAATTTGGCGGAAATCCCTGATTTTCAGGGGCTGGTCGTACTGATTTTCCCTACAACGCGACAGCCTTCGGCGTCGACCATGAAGAGTTCGAGAGACACCGGGATACCGGTCTGCCGGTAGCGCTCCGCAATGGACGGCGACAGATCCTGGAGCTTGTTTCCATGGCGTGGGAAGACGAAGAGGCGGTCGCGTTCGGGAATGGCCACCAGGAGTTCCTTTCCCAGGTTTTTCCTGAACCGGTCGATGAAACTCCCGGCAAAGATCACGCTGGAAATGAAGGGATCATCGGAGCGGATTTCTCCGTAGAGGATGACGCCACGGGAGTCGCGGGCCCAGCGGATCTCCATGTCTTTGCACAGGCGGTCCGCGCGTTGTTTGGCGGCGGTGAGGAAGGCGGGCCAGTCGAGTTTCTGGGTTTTCCACTCCGATTCGGTGAAGAAATCGGGGCCGAACTCACCGGCGCGAGCGGGACGGAGAACGGTTTCCCGGGCGCCGTCGATGGGATGGTAGAGGTTACCCGCGGCATACTTGGGTTCGACGATGACGCCCTCGGAGGCGGTGGTGGAAGCGGCGAGGGTGAGGGCCGAGAGGGCTGCCAGGGAGTGCGCCAGGATTCGAGAAATCGATTGACCCTGGAAGTGGGGAGCGGAAAGGAAGGGGTTACGTCGAGCGAGGCAGGCAGGCATGATCACATTTTTGAGGGGTATTCTGCAAACCAATCTCTCCAGCCAAGTGGCCATTGATGTCAACGGCGTGGGTTATGAAGTTCACGTTCCAGTTTCGGCGCTGGACCGATTGGGCGCAACCGGTGAGCCGGTGACGATCCTCACGCATCTTCATATCCGGGAGCAGGATCACACGCTCTTCGGTTTTTTGACGGAGGATGAGCGTGATCTCTTCCGGCTATTGATCCAGCGGGTGTCGGGTGTGGGACCGAAGGTGGCGATGGCGGTGCTGGGTGGAATGAGCGTAGACGACTTCAAGGACGCGGTGGTCCGGGAGGATGTGGATGCGATTTCCCGGGTGAAGGGGATAGGGAAGAAGACGGCGGAGCGAATGGTTTTGGAGCTGAAGGACAAGGTTGGGGTGGCGGCGGCCTGGAAGGTGGCGCGCGGAGCTTCTCAGCCTTCAGCGGAAGAGGGGCGGAAGAACGACGCCGTTCTGGCGCTGATCGCGCTCGGCTACAAGCAGGCCGAGGCGTCTCGCGCGGTCGGTGCCGTCGCGAAAGAACGGGGTGACGACGTAAGCGTGGAGGATTTGATCCGTCAGTCGTTGATCCGCCTTCAGTAGTGTATGGTTTCTCCCTCCGTCTCCGAGCCACCTTCCGCCTCCGCCGAGGAGGTCGTGGAGCGAGTGGTGCATGCCCTGCCGGATAGCGGATTTTTTCAGGGCAAAACGTGGCGAGTCACGCCCGAGCCCTTCCCATTGTCGCCCGGCACCGTGGAGGCGATCGAGCGGTTGGGGGTGGTGCTTCACCGGTTTCAACGAACGTGCAACCTGATCTACCGGCGTAGCGTTCTGGGTTCGTTGCCAGCCTGGATCCGGAACTATCTGGACGCTGGGAAACCGGCCGAACTGGTGCGGTATGGGTTGGCGGCTTCGCCGATGGAAGCCGTGCCGCGAGTGATCCGGCCGGATCTGATTCTGAGGAAAGGCAGTTTCGCGATTACTGAGATTGATTCGGTGCCGGGCGGGATCGGTTTGACGGCTTGGTTGAACCGAACTTATGCGGAACTGGGATGGGACGTGATCGGGGGAGCGGAAGGGATGCTGGAAGGCATGCGCGCGATTCTTCCGGACGGGGCGGATGTCGTGATCAGCGAGGAATCCAAGGACTACCGTCCCGAAATGGAGTGGTTGGCGGAGATGTTGGGGGAGGGCTGGAACGTCGAGGATGCCGAGCGTTACCGGGTCGGCTCGCGGACGATTTACCGGTTTTTCGAGCTGTTCGACCTGGAGAACGTCCCCTTTGCCTCGAGTCTCGTGGAGGCGCAGGATGCCGGTCCGCCGATGACGGCGCCGATGAAGGCGTTTCTGGAGGAAAAACTGTGGTTGGCGCTGTTCTGGATGAAACCTCTCCGGGAGATCTGGCGGCGGGAGCTGCGCTCGTCGAACTTCGAGTTTTTGCGGGAGCGCATCCCCGAGAGCTGGGTGGTCGATCCGGCTCCGGTGCCGCACCATGCGGTGATTCCCGGTTTGGACATCCAGGATTTCCGGGAGTTGGCACAGTTCAGTCAGAAAGAACGCGATCTCGTTTTAAAGATCAGTGGTTTTTCCGAACGAGCCTGGGGAAGTCGCGGGGTGCACGTGGGTGCGGATCTGTCTCAGCGGGAGTGGGCGGAGGCCGTGAATGAAGCCGTGGATACTTTCTCGATCCAGCCCTATGTCCTCCAGACCTTCCGCAAGGGACGCCGGGTGGAGCATCCGTTCCGGGACGAGAGCGGTCGGATGGAAACGATGAAAGGGCGTGTGCGGCTCTGTCCCTATTATTTTGCGATGGCCGGCGGGAAAGTTCGTTTGGGAGGGGTGCTGGCGTCGATTTGCCCAGCGGACAAAAAGATCCTGCACGGGATGCAGGACGCGATCATGGCGCCGTGCGTGATGTCGGACGACGGTTATTGACGGGCCACTTTGGTGAAGTCCGGTCCTCGAAGAACTGGGGGGGCGTCGGGGCCGGAGGCGTTCGTTTCACCTTAGGGTTCAACGACACGAAAAAGCGCCTGGCGAGTACCAGACGCGTTTGAAAGGGACCGCGAGCGTTGAAAAGTGGTCCGGGGTCCGTTGGAACGTGGCCGAATTACTTTCGTTTGAGGAAGGGAAGACCGGTCCGTTCGTTTTCGATGACGGTGTAGCCGTCGGGCAATTTATCGACGGAGCCCTCGTCCTTCACTTCTTTGGCGAAATAGTAGAGCTTGGTCTTCTTGCCGTCTTTCCGTTCCTGCTCGCGAAGGTGGAGGTAGTAGGTGTTTCCGGACTTTTTGGATTCGACGCTAAAAGGCATGTGATCAGGTTTTTCGGTTAAGTGGTGATGAGTCAGAGCGGTCGGGTTCGATCGCTAGCTGTGAATGAATCGGCGGTCAACTGGCGCTGGCTGCCTAGGTTCTCCGGCAGTGCCGTGAAGCGAGTTTGCTACCCGGGCTTTCGGAGACCATTTTGAGAGGAAAGCGCAATCGAAGGGATTGCGCCAGCGAAACTTCGTGAAAGTCTTCAACCGGGGGGAGGCCGGTAACTACCTGAGAAGGCCAGCCTTCTTGAGCGTGGCGTAGGCACCGTTCTTGTCGATCGTCTTCAGGGCGCGCGCGCTGAGGCGGACGCGGACGAAACGGTTCAGCTCAGGAACCCAGATTCGCTTCGACTTGAGATTGGGGGAGAAGGTGCGCTTCACGGTCTTCGTCACGTGCCGGCCGATGCCGCCCTTTTTCTTGGCCAAACCGCTGCGGTGAATCCGGCGACCGCTGGAAACCCGTGAACCTCGAATGCTGCAGACCTTAGCCATGGTGTCGTTCTCCGTTGATTGACGTGTTTTGGAATGAAAGGGAAAAGAAAGGGAACTTGGCGCAGCTGACAGCGGTCTAGCGAGGGCGTTCGGGACGAGGGGGGCTTCCTCGATCGCTCAAAGGAAGGTTGTCCGGATGGGAACGGGGCGGAGAGCCCAGGAACCCGCCATTGGCCACCTCAGCAGCGCAGGGGCGGGATCATGGGGGAGGAATGCCTTTGGGTCAAGTGGTTTGTCGCCTCCCCGGCTTGAAGAAAGAGCCCTTGAGTTGGCCGCTGGCTGGTTCAACCGCCGCGCTTCGGGCCGAACTGGCTGGCCAGGTCCCGGATCTGCTCCTCCCCGGCGGCTGTCTCGAGGGAGCGAAGGACGTCGCGCTGGGCCTCGACGATCGATTCGACAGCGCCCCGTGCGAGGTCCACCAGCTCGCCTAGTTGGGACTGCGAAAACACGGCCTCTTCGCCGGCGCCCTGGATCTCCACGAAATCGCCGGCATCGGTCAGGACGAAGTTGAAATCGACGGTCGCGCGCTTGTCCTCCTCGTAACAGAGGTCGAGGCAGCATTCGCCATCGACGACGCCGGCGCTGACGGCGGCGACCATTTGGCGGAGCGGCGAACGCTCGAGTTTGCGGTCCGCGACGAGTTGGTTGAAGGCGATGGCCGCGGCGACGCAGCCGCCGGTGATCGAAGCGGTCCGGGTGCCGCCGTCGGCTTGGAGGACATCGCAGTCGATCCAGAGCGTGCGAGGCCCCATGGCCTGGAGGTCGACCACGGCCCGAAGCGAGCGGCCGATGAGCCGCTGAATTTCCGTGCTCCGGCCATCGACTTGCCCGCGGGTGATGTCGCGGGGTTTGCGGTCCAGGGTGGAGTAGGGGAGCATGGTGTATTCGGCGGTGAGCCAGCCGCCGCGGACGTTTTGCTGCTGCATCCAGCGGGGAACTTTTTCTTCCACCATGGCGCTGCAGATGACCCGTGTCTGGCCGAAGGAAACCAGGACGGATCCGGTGGCGTGCGGAGCAAAGCCGGGCTGGAACTCCAGTGGGCGGAGTTCGTGCCGTGCGCGCTCGTCGCTTCGATTCATATCGGCTTAGTTGCTTGTTTTCCCGTGGAATTGCAAGAATTTAGGTGCGTCCGCCGCCATCGCGTCTGCTCATGGAACCTTCGAAAATGACCCAACGTGTCCGGGTGCCGGGGACGACCTCGAATTTGGGACCCGGTTTCGACTGTTTGGGGGCGGCGCTTTCGCTGCACAACGAGATCACGGTTGATCTGGCAGTCCGTGGGGAGGCCCATCCGATGGTGGACGAGGCGAGTCAGGTTTTTTGCCGGGCGATCGGCGTGGATAGGGAGATTTGCGCTGGGGCAGGCTGGTCGATTCGAGGTGAGGTGCCGATTTCCCGGGGATTGGGGAGCAGTGTGACGCTTCGTTTGGGGATTCTGGCGGGGTTGAATGGGTGTTTTGGCGAGCGCTTGAGCCGGGACCGCCTCTTTGAGCTATGCAGTCAGCTGGAGGGGCATCCCGACAACGCGGGTCCTGCGGTTTACGGGGGCTTTTTCACGGGGGCGGCCAATGGGGCGCGCTTTCGTTTTCCGATCGATGAGACGTTGCGGTTCGTCCTCCTCGTGCCCGAGCACCGGGTGCTGACGGAGGACGCCCGGGAGGTGCTTCCCAAGGAGGTGACGTGGAGTCAGGCCGTGGCGAACGTCGGGAACGCTGCGGCGATCGTGGCTGCCTTTGCTTCGAGGGACTACGACGGTCTGCGGGGGCTGTTTTTCGACTATCTCCATCAGCCGTATCGTGGGGCGCTGAATCCGGGACTCGAGGAGGTGGTGCGTGCGGGGGAAGGCGCGGGAGCTTATGGCGGTTTCCTCAGCGGATCGGGCTCGACGATTGCCTGTTTGGCCCCGAGTGTGAAGGCCGAGGGAGTGGCTCGGGCGATGGAAGCGGCCTACACGACCGGGCCGGCGGCGATGCTGACCCTGCCAGCGGATAACGAGGGATTCAGGTTATTGGACGGGTAAGAAAGGGGCGGCACTGGTGAAGGAAACGTTGGAGAGCCTTGAGCAGTTCGCGATCGACGTCGTACTGGAGCGGCGTCAGGGGAAGCGGGCGGCGGCGCTGCGATCCGTTCTGTTCAGTCTTTCGCAGCTCTACCGGGGGGTGGTGAAGCTCCGTCTGACGCTCTACCGGCACCGGATTTTGCGGGAGCGGAATTTGGGGTGTCTGGTGGTGAGCATCGGGAACTTGACAGTCGGGGGGACGGGCAAAACGCCGGTGGTGGAGCGTTTTGCCCGTGAGCTTCAAGACAACGGCCGGAAGGTGGCGGTTTTGAGCCGGGGTTACAAATCGGTGAAACCGCCGCTTTGGCAGCGCTTGCAGGCGCGGCTTCGGGGCGAGGAGGAAGAAATCGATCCGCCCCGGGTGGTTTCGGACGGGAAGCAGCTTCTCTTGAACTCGAAGACGGCTGGGGATGAGCCCTACATGCTGGCAGCGAATCTGCGCGACGTGATCGTGATCACGGACAAGGACCGGGTGAAGAGCGGTCTCCACGCCATCAAGAACTACAACGTGGACACTCTGATTCTCGACGACGGGCTGCAGTATCTTCGGCTGCGGCACCGGCTGGACATCGTGTTAGTCGACCGGTATCAACCCTTCGGGAACGAGCGTTTGCTGCCGCGCGGCACGTTGCGCGAGCCACATAAGAACCTTCGTCGAGCCAGCTACATCTTCATCACGAAGTGCAATGGCGAACCGAATGACGAACTGATCGCCCGGATTCGACAATACAACCGGACGGCGGAGATCATCGAGTGCGCGCACATGCCAAAGCATTTGGAGGCGCTCGAGACCCGGGAACAGCTTCCGCTGGAGTTTTTGGAGGGGAAGCAGGTGGGCACGATCAGTGGCATTGCCGTGCCGGAGAGCTTCGAGCACGGAGTTCGATCACTCGGAGCGGAAATTCAGCTCACGCGGCGATACACCGACCACCACCGCTACACCGAGCAGGAGATCATCAGTTTCATCAACAGCTGCTACGATCGCGATCTGGACTTTATCGTGACCACTGAGAAGGATTCGGTGCGCTTTCCGCGGCTGTCGCGACTGGACGTGCCGATCTATTTTCTTCGGGTGGAGATCGGTATTTTGAGCAACGAAGAGAGTTTTTCGGACTGCATCAACCGGATCTGCCGGCCGAAACCGACCGCGATTCCGGCGAGGGAATTTTTCTGACGCGCCCGGTCCGGGAGGCGGTCAAATTTGTCGAAAAGACCGGCGACAGTGCCGTCTGACCAGATATAGGTTTGCTTTATCGTGTGGTCGTCTTTGAAGTCGCTTCGCTTCATGCCGGGCCCGGCGTTTCTCGCGGTCCTGGCGGCATTGACGGTGGCAGGCACACTGGTGGCTGTGGCGCCGCTTTTGCCGGTTTGGGCTTTGGTCGTGCTCGGGGGAGCCGCCGCGGCGAGTTTGGCGAGCGCGTTTTACTACCGCTACGGGCTCAAGACGGAGCACGAGGTTCTGGACCGGGGCCGACGCGAGCTGGACGCGGAGCAAGGGGCGTTGGAAGCGATTCGGACCGAGTTAGAGCAAAACCACGCCTCACTCGAGAAGCGGCGCCAGGGGTTCGAAGCGCGCCTCATGACGTATCACGAGTGGATGGAGTTCCCGGACTTTCAGGGGCTGGCCGAACGGGATGCCGATCCGGAGGCGATCGATGAGAAGGACAAAGAGGTCTTGATGCGGGTGCAGCAGGCTTCCGACCACTTTTTCGAGGGGTTTCAGAACGACCGCTACAGTGAGGACGGGAAACTTCAGCCGAAACTATTGGCGGGCGATCTCGTGGAGTTCGTGACGTCGGTGGCGCAGGTGTATCAGCCGGACGCGGAGGAACCGCTGCTCGAGACGAGCGTTGGGAAGCTGTTGAAAGCGGTGAACCACATTTCGTTGCAGCTGCTGTTTCAGCTGGAACAGCTTCCGTTCAACCTGAAGGACTACAGCCTGGCCAAAGCGTATGAGAACATCCGGACGGCCACCAAGTTTTACGGCTACTACAAATCGGTCAGTCCCTACCTGCCCTACGCAAGCTACACCTGGCAAATTGGCCGTTTGGTGCTGGGGGCCAATCCGATCCTGGCGGGGACCTGGCTGCTCGGCTCGGAGATCATGAGGCGCACGGGCCGGCGCGTCTCGAAGCACTACCTGGATCGCTACACGTTGAAGCTGACGAGCGAAGCGATTCGCATCGTGGCGAACGAGACGGCGATGACCTTTGATGAGGACTACCGCTACCGCGATCCGAACTGGATCTACGGCCTCGAGTTGGCCGAGCTGGTCTACCAATTTCCTCTGTCCCGCGAGACGTTGCAGGAGGCGCTGGGCGAGGTGGGGAACCTTCCGCTCCGGAACAGCTACGATCGCATCTTCCTCTATCGTTGCCTTGCCACGGGCCGGAGTCCTCAACCGGAATTGTTCGTGCGGTTGGGGTCGTTGAGCCAAGAGCAGCGCCGGGAGATCGTGGAGCGGCTGGAGCGGTTTTTCCGGCACCACATCCACGGGCGCCGGCGGGAACGGGTCGACAAGTGGACGGCTGGGGTCTCGGAACGTCTGGGGATCGCCGTCCGGGTCATGGAAGGCGAGATGATGGCATCGGAGTCGGAGGAACTGGTGGCGGGCGCGATGGCCTCGCTGGGAGGTTTTCTGATCGCGGTGAAGGAGGCTCCGCTGCCGAAGTTGGAGCGTGCGCTCGGCGATTGCCAGCTCGCAACGGCGTTGTCGGCGGCGATGAACGCGGAAGTGATCAACCAACTGAAGGCGCATCCGCCGATGTTCTTCGATTTCCCTAATCTGGATCCCGAAAGTCCGATGACGGACGTGTATTTCAGCGATCTCCTCGCGCTGGAAACGGCCGAGCGTCCGCCCGATTTGCAAGGGCTCTGGGCCATCCTGGAAGCGGCGGAGTATTTCCGGATGGACGGTAAGGCGATCCAAACCAAGGTTTTGGCGGCGCATGGCGAGAATCTCAAGCTGGGACTGAGACCCGATTCGCCGGAGCGGGTGCTTTCGCCGATCCTGGTCACGGCCTTGATCCAGCTCCTGGAGATGGACGAGAGTCCGCTGTTCATCTACCCGAAGGTGATGCCGGAAGAAGCGGAAGCGGTGCTGGGCATTCGATTGCCCGGGATGATCACGAAACCGGTGAGATGGCTGGTCGGGACGCCGTCGCGGTTGGTGGCGGTGGAGGTGGCCGAGGAGCTGGAGATGGACGATTTCAACCGGCACCGAATCATCTGGGAGCTGAAACGGGGCGAGAAGGGGGTGGTTTTCGAACGCTCACGCGGTTTGGTCAGGGATCAGTGCGTGGTGCGAGGCGGGACTTGGCTGATCGCCGGGATGGAATCGAATCTCGAAGCGCCAGGTTTGGCAGTGCCGACCGACCCGCTCAAGCGTTTCGACGTCTACTACGCGCCCCTTCAGGAGTGGATCGGGTCCAGTCGCGAAACGTGAGGGCAGGGATGGACGGGCCCATGCAGAGGGCTGGGGGGCGGGAGAAGGAAGGTCCGAAGTCCTACGAATTTGGCTACGAGAGTAGCTGAAGTGGTGACACTTCAGAGGGCGGGGGTGACGCGGAAGAAGAAGGGTCCGAATTGGACGCGCTGCTCTGCCTTCGGCAGCCTATGTGCGCTTCGTTCCGAATTTTCACGAATCCGGCTACTCCAAATCAAGATTCTCGACCAGGCGGCTTAATCGAGTGCCGTTTGCACTAGTGCATCGTCTGGAAACTATCCAGGGCACCAGGGGCTAAAGATGGGAAAGAGAGAATGGCTCGCGGTGCTCGCGATTTGTGTCGATCGTGGGCCTTTTGCCCGGTCTCGGCGTTGCTTGGTCAGTCATGAAGCTCGCCTAGCGAGTCGCGCAACGAGGCCCCGTGAGAGGAGGGATTTTGGGTTGGTCCCGCGGTCCCCCGGGGAAAAGGCCGTCAGGCCATCACATGGACTGGGGGAAGAAGCTGCCCATGGCGGCATTGCCCTCCCACTTCTGCGGGCGATTCTGAGGCAAGTTACTGATGTTCTCGTCGTAGGGATCGGGCCGGGAGTCGTTGGAGGCGCAGCTCGACAGGACGAGGAGGGAGGCCGCGGTGGCCAGCAAACCGAGGATGGAACGCAAGGTCATGATTGGGAGGAAAGGTAGGGCAATGCGCGCGAAAGGGCAAGGCTGGTGCCAGCCCTTGGATTCTCGGCCTTCAGCGGACGTTTTCGAAAATCACTTTGTCGCGCACCATGAGTTCGACGCCCGGTGCAAGGCTGCCCGGGACGATGTCGGCCACGGTGACCTGGGGTTCGATGGAAACGATGCGCAGCCTTCCGATGCGATCGACGTCCCGTTGGACGAGGAGGGATGAGTCGGCGCGCACGCCATCTTCGGAACCGGCGTTGACGATCACGAAACCGTATTCGCGGTTGATGGCGACGACGTCGGCCTCCATGCCGTTGAGAGCGATGCGATTCTGCCTTTCGGCTTCCTGATCGGTGAGCGAATCGATGCGTTGTTCGTTGCTTTCGACGGCCGCGACGGTCTGGGTGATTTCGTCTTGGAGCGACGCGAGATCCTGGGTCAGGCGCTGCTTCCGCTGGACGAGGCCTTCGTATTCGATCGTGACGGATTCAGGCGTCCTGCCGCGAAGTTTCTCTTTGAGAAGGTCCAATTCGGCGAGTTGAGCCTTTTTGTCGTCGTAATTGGCCTGCAGGCGGTTGGCTTCGCGGGTCTGCCGCTGAAGTTCGTTCTTGGCGAGGGACAAATCGGCCTGCACCTGCTGATTCTGCGCTTCGGCGTTGTCGAGATCGACCCTGGCGGCTTCGAGCGACTGAGTGGTCTGGTCGAGGTCGGAGTTCAACCGGGCGAGTTCGCGGTTGAGCTGGGTGATGAGGTCTTTTTCTTCGCCGAGCTTTTTGTTGTTGAGACCGGCCACGACGGCAGAGCCGATGAGGGCGGCCATCGCGAGAGCCATGATGAATTTGTTCATACCCGTGTTGGTTTGGGAGATTCGAGGTTAGAGCGTGGGCTTCGAGTGGGGCTTAGGGCAGGCTGACCGTGGCTTCTTTGACGGCGCGATCGCCGGGTTGGATGGCGTAACCTGGGACGACGCTGTCAGCGACAATGTCGGCGACGGACTGATTTGGCTCCACCTCGGTCACGAGGACCTTGGCGATGGGCACTCCATCCCGGACGACGTCGAGGACCGCGGCCGACACGAGTCCGTCCGAATCGCCAGCGTTGAGGACGACAAAGCCCCAGTTGTTGTAAGCGGCCCGGACGGTCGTGTTGATGTCCTTCCACATTTGGCCGGCATTCCGAAATTTCACCACGGCCTCCTTGCGCTCGATGATGGCATCGCTGTCGGCTTTTTTGGCTTCGTTCACCGCGAGGCGGTTTTCGGCGCTGTTGAGATCGGATTCGAGGGAGGAGATGTTGGAGCGCTCGAGGGCGATTTTGCGTTCGACCTCTTCGATTTCTCCCACCACGCGTTGAAGTTCCTCGAAGCGGGCGATTTCGTTTTCCGCTTCGGTGATTTCACGATTCATGGTTTGGATCCGAACTTCGGTGTCCGAGATCTCAGCGCGGGTGGCAACGAGCTGATTCCGGGTTTGCTCGGTGTTTTCCTCGGTGGTTTGTGTTCGCTGCTTCGTGTCGGCGAGTTCGCCCTTGGTTTGCTCCAACTGATTACTGGTCCGCTCCACGCGCTGTTCGGCGGCGGTTCGGTTGTCGATGGTTTGAAGCAGCTGACCGCGGTTCATGCCCGAGAGAACCAGCGATGCGGCGGCTGGTAGGGCGGCGACGAGAAGGAGAACTTTCCAGGGTTCCATGAGCAGAGATGTTGAAGAGAGTGAACGCGTTCTGGGCTACGATTGATAGAGGGATGCCCTGCTATATGCAATCCTAAAAAAAATCCAAGGACGCATCCACCTTTTTTAAGGCACAACTCGGAAAACAGTTGTTGGACGCGGGAGGCAGGGGAATATTTTCCAGATCTGTCAGGGGCCACGGAGTGTCGGCTTGTGAACCCCGCCAGGTCCTGACGGAAGCAACGGCAGCATGTTCGTCACTGCCGTGGTTCTCTGGCAGGTGTTTTCCTCTCGCAGGGGACGGCGTTTTTTTTGAGGGAAGGGGGGATTCCGGATGCGGTGCGAGGCGCGCGACAAACGGATTCAGCCGCGAAGAATGGAGCCGGGATGGGGGGCTTCATTCCCCGTTTTCGACGGGTGGGGAAGGCAGCTCGATTGTTTCGAGCCGGGTTTCCAGCCCCGCAGCGGCCTCCCGCGAGCGATCCATCAGGCGATCCAACGCGGGGGTCAGGAGGTTTCCGGGGGCACCGCGGCGTTCGTTCAAGAAAGGCTCACCGGGAAGCCGGTCCAGCGCGAGGGGGGCGTAGCCTTTGCCGGCACCGAGATTGAAACCGTCGCGAACCTCGAAGTGGAGATGGGCGAGGTAAATGCCGGAGGCGGTTCCAACCGTTCCTATGACCATGCCGCGGTGGACGGTCTCGCCGACCGCCACGTGAACCGAATCGAGGTGGGCGTAGAACGACTGGTAGAAGGCGCCTGAGGGGGAACGGTGCTGGATGAGAACGGCGTTTCCCCAGCCCTCCGTCGCTGGACCAGCGGAGAGCACGCGCCCGCGGGCGATGGCGTAGATTGGATCGTTCAGGTCCGAATTCCGTCCGCCGATGCCGTTGAGATCCTCGCCCAAGTGATTGGCTTCCCGGAAAGGACGAGCGTTGTAGGTCAGGGCGCCGTGCTCGCTGCCGAGCGGGTAGTCGAGCCGCTGGGCCACCGGGGTGAGCGCCAATTCCCAGGGGGAGGGCAAAATGAGGCCGGAATGGAGCAGCGCGACCGGGTCGTGGTCCTTCTCGGCATGAGCCAGTGAGACGCGGACGGGCCGAGGGGTGTCCGGCTCATGTCCCAAGCGGACGAAGAGGTGAATGAAGGCGAAAGCCGCGACGAGCAGCAGCACGATTTTTGGCACCACGCGGGAAGGGTGGGGCAGGTGCGGCTGGTGCGGGGAAGGCAGGCTCACGGGGTGGGAAATTCGAGAACCACACGCCGTTTCTGCGGGAAGTCAATCGGGGCAAACGGGCCTGGTTCGTTGACGGGGCGGGGGGAGTCGCGATAAGTTGAGACTGTGGATGCAGCCCTCAGCGAAAAAATTGATGCCTTTCTCCAGCTCAAAGGACTGCGTCGCACGGCTCAGCGTGACGTCATCATCCGTGCGGCTTTTGGCACCCAGAAGCACTTCACGGCGGATGAGCTGTGGGAAATGGCCAAGGAAATCGACACCACGACATCGCGGGCGACGCTTTATCGGACGTTGTCGCTGCTGGTGGAGAGCGGCTATCTGCGCGAGATCGATCTCGGGCGCGATCAGCGGTGCTACGACCCAAATTTCGTTGACCACCCGCATCACAACCATCTGATCTGCGAGGACTGCAAGCGGGTGGTGGAGTTTGAGGATCCGCACTTGGAGGTGCTGGGCGACTGCATCACGCGCCGGCTGGGCTTCATTCCGGAAAGCAAAGGGGTGCGGATCGAGGCGACGTGTCAGGCGCTGCACCGTGAGGGGAACTGCCCGCACAAGGGGTAACCTCCGTTGAGAAGGTTTTCAGTTGGGTGCGGGCGGATGGGGTTCATTGCCGAGGCCGAAACTACGCTGGGAGGTCGAAACTCTCACGAGTTCCGCTACGCTGGGAGGCCGAAACTCTCACGAGTTCCGCTACGCTGACGAGTGTCGCTACCCGACAAGACGATGTTGACAAGCGACGAGTGTAGGCCAGCAAGCATGATGGATCCCTTGGTCTTTGATTTTTTTGGTGGAAAGAATCCCGCTGGCGCGGATTCATTGGAGAAAACGCGGTTTTATGTTCGGGTTCGACGTTGGTCGTCGTTCCCTGAGTCTGGATTTCGCCATGTGGAAGGGTCGATTTGAGGAGGAGACGTCGGATTTGGTGGAACGCCTGGGCGAATCGGTGTCGTTCGACGCCCGGCTGTATGCGCATGACATCCGGGGCTCGATCGCGCATTCGAGGGCTCTTTTGAACGCCGGAATCCTGACCAGGGAGGAGCAGGAGGCGATCGAAGCGGGGCTTTGGGAGATCGAAACGGAGATCGCTTCGGGAGCCTTTTCTTTTTCCCGGGCGCTGGAGGACGTCCACATGAACATCGAGGCGAGGCTGACGGCGAAGATCGGGGCGGCGGGCGCCAAACTTCACACCGCTCGAAGCCGAAACGATCAGGTCTCGACGGACATGCGGATGTTTTGCCGGGACGAGACCGAAGCGATTTTGATGCGGATTCGCGGCCTTCAACGGGCGTTGGTGGAGACGGGGCGGCGTTATTCGTCGGCGATTCTTCCGGGATACACTCACCTGCAGCGTGGGCAACCGGTGCTGTTTGCCCACCACCTGCTGGCCTATGTGGAGATGCTGGAGCGGGACGCGGACCGGCTGATGGATGCGCGACGGCGTCTGGACGTCCTGCCGCTCGGATCGGGAGCGCTGGCGGGCTCGACGATCGTGCTGGACCGGGAATTCATCGCACGGGAACTCGGCTTTGCCGTGGTGAGCCGGAACTCGATGGACGCGGTGAGCGACCGGGATTTCGTGGCCGAACTGCTGTTTGTGCTGGCGTTGACCGGCACGCATTTGTCCCGTTTGAGTGAGGATCTGATCCTATGGGCATCGGCGGAATTTGGCTTTGTGACGCTCAGCGATGCGCACACGACGGGTTCAAGCCTGATGCCTCAGAAGAAGAATCCTGATGTGGCGGAACTGACGCGTGGTAAATCCGGCCGGTTGCTGGGAAATCTGGTGACGCTGATGACGGTGTTGAAAGGGCTGCCGATGACTTACAACCGCGATTTGCAGGAGGACAAAGAACCGCTGTTCGATTCAATCGACACGGTCAAGCTGGTGCTCGAGGTTTATGCGGAGATGGTGGCTGCGATGGAAGTTCGCGAAGAGCGGACCCGGGGCGCGGCCTCCGATCCCTTCCTGCTGGCCACCGATGTGGCGGACTATCTGGTTCTGCGCGGGGTGCCCTTCCGCGAAGCCCACGAGGCGGTGGGCAAGTTAACGGCGCGAGCGCTGCGGGAGGGTCGTCCGATTGATGGGTTCGAATTGGACGAGTATCGTGAGATTCATCCCGCCTTTGAGGCGTCGGTCCACGAGATTTTCGATTTGGAGCGGGCGCTGAAGGCGCGGGGAGCGGCTGGCGCGCCGTCGCCGGATCGCGTGGAATCCGAGCTGGCCACCTGGGCGGAACGGCTCCAGGGCTGATTTGCAAAACCCTGGAATCTCTGGTAGTTTCAGCCCCCCGTGATTCTCCAAGGCGTTCTCAAGAAGATCTTCCGACTGCGCGAAAACGTCGCTGATCCTCGACGCAAGGGGGCGGACGAGGGTTTCGATCCGGAAGAGAAGCCCTTCCTCGATCATCTCGAGGATCTGCGGGTGATGTTCTTCAAGATGCTGATCACCATGGTGATCTCGGTGACGGCCTGCTTCATTTTTAAGCAGCAGCTGATGCAGGCCATCCAGCTTCCCATGCGGTGGGCGGACGTGGGGAACCCGGATGCGATTAACGCGATTTTCGGAGTTGGACAGAAGCCAATCGATGACCGGTTCAAATCCGACGATCTTGTGGTGACACGCGGCGGTTTGGTCGGAAAGGTCGTGGATCAGGACGCGAAGCTGGGACTGACCGTGCTGGAACTGGCGGAGGGGCTGCAGGTCCGTGCAAAGACGGACACGATCCTGGGAGCCATTGATCAGGCGGGGGATGATTTGGGGCCGGACAGTCTCCAGAAGCTGTCGAACCAGCAGCTCTTGATCATGGAGACGTTCCGGCCGCACGAGGGGCTGGTGATCGTCCTTAAGCTGGCGTTCTACGCCGGCATTATCGTGGCCTTTCCGTTTCTGCTCTGGTGGCTGATGGAATTCGTGCTGCCCGGATTGCGTCAGGCGGAGAAACGGGCGGTGATTCCGGCCCTTTTGATCGGCTTTCTGCTGTTTTTGACTGGGGCCTTTTTCGCCTTCCGGGTCGGCTTACCGTTCGCGCTGCGGTTTCTGGAGGAGTGGACCCGGGATCACGGGATGCAGTCCGGGTGGCGGATCGGCTACTACATGCAGTTCATCACCCAGGTGACGCTGGTTTTCGGGCTGGCCTTTCAGCTCCCGGTCGCCGTGCTCGTCATGGTGAAGCTGGAGCTTCTCACCTACCGCACCATGCGGGACTCGCGCTCGTATGCCATCGTGGCGATGTTGGTTTTTGCGGCGTTCATCACGCCTCCCGATCCGATGACGCTGGGGCTTCTGGGGGGGCCGTTGATCATCCTGTACGAAATCTGTATCTGGATCGCCTGGTTCATGGAGCGCGCACAGCGGAAGCGTGAGCGGGAAGAAGAGAAGCGCCGGGCTGCGGAGCGGGCCCGACTGGCCGAACTGAGCGCTGCCCGCCAGGGTGAGGAGGGGGGCGAGTCCCCAGGAGCGGAGCCGGCGGGAGGTCCGGAGGATTCACCCGGTGGACCGTCGGGCGAGGCCGAAACGCCCGAAGGCCCTGGAGGCGAGACGCCAGAAGCGGAACAGCGGGAAGAAGTCTACCCGCACGAAACGCACGAGCCGTATCACCACGATCACGATCCGTACCATGATGATTCTCATGATCCCCACCACTGGGACCACGAGAACGGGCATGGCGCCATCCAGCCCGCGATGATCGACATCAATCACGCGTCCCTAGAGGAACTCCAGAAATTACCGGGTGTCGGTCCCAAGCTTGCCGAGCGCATCATTCAAGCGCGGCCTTTCTACAGCGAGGAAGAGTTAGAATACCACGCCCACCTGCCGCAAAGCGTCATCCGGCTCATTGTGGACCGTATCTATTTCCACTGACGAAGGACGAGCAAACGCTCTGGGCGATTTCGGACCACCAGTGCAAATGGCACTCGGTTGAGCGGCCCGGTCGAGAATCTCTGTTGGGTGTGGCGCGAGACGAGTGGACCGGGGAAGTGGGCCCCAGTCCGCCTTGTGTACGATGATACTTTGGGGCGGCGAGCGGGAGAGTGGCGCGCTCGGAGCGCCCGCCCTACCGACGAGCGGCGGGATGGTAGGGACGGATTTCGGCAGTGTTAGGCGCTCACAGTGCTAGAGCTGGCGGGCGATGTGCTGGAGGGCCAGGAGGCTGTAGCCGGTCACGAGCACGGGATCGTCCTCCCACCAGCGCGAGGAACCTTCGTTGATCCAGGAACCATCCTCGCGCTGGGCGTCGAAGAGTTTCAACGCCAATTCTTCGCGCCAATCGACCTTCTTGCCATCGGCGAGATCCAAATCCTGGATGCCGGTGATGGTCAGGGCTTTGGCCATCGTGTGGTAGTAGTAGAACAGCCCTTGGGCGCCCATTCCCGGGTTTTCCGAGACCGAGTAGTTCTTGCTCAGCCAATCGTTGACCGCTTTGACGCGTGGGTCCGAGCGATCCATTTGAGCGTAAATGAAGCTCAAGAGCCCGGCGTAGCTCATGCTTCCGTAGGAACGAAGGGCGACCTTTTCCTCGCTCAACTCGACTTCGCCAGCCTTGGAATCGCCGGGGAAATAGACGAAGCCACCGCGGTCGACGTCCCGGATGCCGATGTAAGGGAGATTGTTCTGCTCGACGTTCTGGCAGCGGGTGACGAAGTCGATGGCGGCATCCCAGTCGAGTTCCATGCCAGGACCACCCGGGCGGTCAGCAAGGGCTTGCCGCGAGTAGAAGAGAGCCTCCATGGCGAGGTGGGTGTTCGACAAATCGGAATGCGCGTAGGTGCCGCCGTAACCGATGCCGCCGTCGAGTTCATTGTCGGTGACGCCGCGCACGTCGAAGTCCGCCTGCTGATTGATGAGAAAGCGGCGAGCGTTGCGGATGAGTTCCTCGTATTCCGGCTCACCGACACGGTGGATGAGGGCCATGATGGACAACGAGGTGTTGTAGGTGCCCATCCCTTTGCCGTAAATGCCGCCGTCGCGTTTCGCCATCGACTTCAGGAACCCGAAGCCTCTCTCGGCTGCCGGGGGAACTTGCGAAGGATCCTCGCGGCCGGAATCACCCATGATCGCCGAAAGCGGGATGGCCGTCAGGGCCGGGTATTTCTCGTCGCCCCACGAGCCCGACTCCGCCTGGTTCTTTTCCAGCCACTCGATTCCTCGATCGATGCGGCGTTGGATCTCGAGGCGCAGGGAGAGGTCCCCTTCCTGGCCATGGCGACGGGTTTCGCCCTGGGCCGGGATGTCAGAAGAGCCGAAGGCGACGAGCGATAGAAGAAGCAGGGAGGATTTCATGATGGATGGATGAATCGCAACCGATGGTCGGAATTTTGTCAGGACACCGGCGGAGACGGCGGAAACTATCAGCAAAAGTAGCGCAGACACGGCGACGGGCCGCTTCTGATGGGTGCCAGGGTGGTAAAAACGTCCGTTTTCGAGCGATCGGGAACGGTTTTCCCCCGAGTGGAGAGCCGTTTACGCGATCACCGGGCGGGTTTCTTGTCTTCCTTCCCTGGGACGGGGCGGAAGATCAGCGTGACTGGTGTGCCCTCCCCAGGGACGAAACCCTTCCGGGGAAACCAATTGTCGTCGTCGATGCGGAGAGGGTGGAGCGTGTTGGCCATCGCCAGGGGATCGATGTAGAGGGCGAGGATCGAGCCTTCCAGTTCAGCCTGAAATTTACCGCGGACGATCTCGGAACCGTTGTAGGCCCAAGGAAACCATTTCATGGGACCATCGGCCCGCTGGTCATGGATGAGCGTGTGGAGGGGAAGGGGATCAATGCCCTCCCACTGCACGAACGCATCGATGCCGTGGCCCAGAGGTTCGCCCCGGGGACCTTCGCCCGGGGGGAGCATGTTCACGAAGAGATCACCCCGGCCAGCTTCGTAGCGCAGGAGTTTGAGGACGATCTGGAGGTGGGTCGGCGAAACGGCGGTCGTGAAGAGGGTTTCGTGGATTTTGCTCCCTTCTTCGTGGGTTAGCGCATACTCGAGGAAACCGTCGTCGATCTTTACTTTCCCGGGAAAGGTGATCTCCCGGGTGTCGGAGCGGAATTCGATTTCGCCCAGGCGAAACTCCGTGTCCGAGATGCTCTCAACGCGAGGTTCCTCCTGCGGGTTGGCCGCCGGGAGTTGAGCGGTGAAAGGAAAAGCCCCGAGAAGGAGAGCGAAGGCCGTCAGGTCAGAGACGGAAAAACGGCGCCGGTTGGATGGATGGCGCCTCGAGGCTGGCGAGCGCGTCGTCGATGAGGATGGATTGCGGAAGGCGGTTCTCGAAAACATGGACGTGATGATAGCCCGAGTCCTTTAATTTGGCCAACGCTTCGTGGAAGCCGTCGCCGACCCGGTGTGGGACGTGAGAATCGGAACCCAAAACGACCGGGATGTCGCGCTCGGCCATCATCCTCAGCATCTCGGGACCGGGGTTCATCTCCGGGTAGGTTTTGTTGACACCCGAGGTGTTGAGTTCCATCGCAACGCCGGTCTCAGCGATTCGGTCCAGGGCGTGCGAGATGTCTTGCCTCAGGAAATCGACATCCCAGGCGGTGGGGTCGGCATTTTTGACGAGGTCGGGATGGGAGAGGCAATCGAACAGGCCGGTCTCGGCGGATTCGGCGAGGTGCTCGAAATACAGCCGTTGAAAGGCGTGAATGTCATCCCGCCAGTAGGCATCGCGATACTCACCGACGTGCCAGTGAACGGAGCCCAGGATAAAGTGGAAGCCGGCTTTGCCATGGAGTTCCTCCAACCAAGGTTCCATGCCGGGAAAGAAGTCACTCTCCATGCCGAGCCGCACTTCGAATCCTGGCGGGGCGCTGTCGCACCCCTCGGCGATGAGATCCAGGTAGTCGTCGAACTCGGAAGGATCCATGCGGACGGCGTGCGACCAGCGGTCAGGCATGGGGCTGTGGCAGGTGAAAATGATGCCTTTGAGCCCGCGCTCGACGCCGTTTCGGACGTAGACGGAGGGGTGACCTTCAGCGTGTTTGCACAGCGGCGTGTGCATGTGGGAGTCAAAGAGGACTGGGGGATGATCAGGCATGTGGCGTGGAGGGTTGAGGGATTACATGGCGACACCAAGACATACGTTTAATTGGACGCCATCTCAACGAGGGCTTGCGACAAAAGGGTTTCCCCAAGAAAAAGGCCCGGGAGCGCGAACTCCCGGGCCTTGAATGAGAATGGGTCGGTAAAGAAAGCAGACCGGATCAGCCGAAGAAGGGGAGGATCGGTTTGCCTTCGGGCAGGATTGCCTTGGTCTTTGGATCCTGAACGTGACCGGCAATCAGGAACGGACGTCCGGATGGGGCGAACACGATTTCATCGAGGGGGATTCCCATGGCCGTCGCGATGGTCGCGTTGAAATCCTGCGGGGTGACGGGGTTTTCTTCGATGGCGTAGGCACGCCCGTCGGATTTCCCGTAAATCTGACCGCCGCGGATGCCGCCACCGGCCATGGCGCTGGAGAAGCAGCGTGGGAAGTGATCCCGGCCGGCATTGGCGTTGATGACGGGGGTCCGGCCAAACTCGGTGCCGACGACGATGAGCGTTTCATCGAGCAAGCCCTTGGATTCGAGCCGGTCGAGGAGTGCGCTGAAGGCGGTATCGAGTTCGTTCGCCGGCCGTTGGAAGGCCGATTCGATCATTTGGTGGTTATCGCATCCACCGCCGTTGATCCGGACATACTTCGCGCCTTTCTCGACGAGACGCGAAGCGAGGAGAGCGCCCTGGCCGAGGCGGCCGCTGCCGAATTTCGAGCGCTCGGACTGAGGCTCCTTCTTCAGATCGAACACGTCGAGGTCCTCGCTTTGGAGGAATTCCATCGTGTTGTCGTAGTATTGACTGTAAGCCTCCACATCGGTCGTGTTGTATTTGTCGAGGAACGACCGGTTGAATGTGTCGAGGGCTTCCATCCGCTTTTGCTGACGCGAGCCTGGGACGGGCGACTTCGCATCGGAGAGGCCGCGGGAAGGATCGCCGATGGGCAGGGGGCTGTAGGCGGGGCCCATGAAGCCGGCACCTGGAAGCGAACCGCCGCCGACGTTGAAGAGGGTGGGGATGTTCGACTTCGTGTTTTTGCCGTGGAAGCGCTGAATCCAGGGGCCCATTTCGGGGTGAACGATGGTGGCCCGCTGCTTGTAGCCGGTGAGCATCCAGTAGCGGCCGCCGCCGTGGTCACCGGTTTGCTGCGTCATCGAATTCACGATGGCCAACTTGTCCGCACGCTGAGCGAGGTTCGGGAAGTAGGCGCCCATTTGGATGCCGGGGACATTGGTCGAGATGCTGCCGATGGGGCCACGAACTTCAGATGGCGCTTCCGGCTTCGGGTCGAAGCTGTCGATGTGCGACATGCCGCCGCCCATGTAGATGTAAATCAGGCTCTTGGCTTTTCCTCCGATGCGATTTTGGGCAATGGCGGAGTCGAGGGCCGGATAAAGCCCGACGCCGAGGGCGGTCCAGGCGGTACGAGCCGCAAACTGGCGGCGCGACAACGGGTCGAGTTTCTTGAGGTCGTCTTTCATTAGGTGAAGGAGCAGATGGTGGGTTTCGGTAGGTGGATTAGGTAGGGGGGGGGAGAGAGTTTACTGGATGAACATGAATTCCCGCGTATTCAGGAGCGCCCAGATGAGGTCGTTGTAGTCCGATCCTGTGACAAGATTCTTAGCGGTATCGACCTCGTCGCTGGTAGGACGGCGGTTCAGGACCGACAGGAAAACGCGCTCGATGCCGTCCTCTTGGTTCTTGGCGGCCTTTGCCACTTGGACGACATGGGCCGAGTCCCGGAGCATTTGTTTGTTGGTGAGATCGCCATTAAGGAAATACATCACCTGGGGGATGGAGCCAACTTTGTGGCTTCCCTCAATCGTGAGTTTGTCCGATTGACCGAATTTCTGTAGAAGCGAGCCGACACGATCGGGGAGCCGGCGCTCGGCGGCGCGGATGACGAAAGGATCGATTTTGTTTTCATTGCCTCCGCCGGAAGCCATCATGGTCTCGCTCATCATTCCCATACCGATTCCTCCGAGATTGCGGAAGCGGTCCTTGAGCTTCATGGCTTCATCGAACGAGACGGTCGTCCAGTCAGTGCGCATGAGTTCGCGGTAGGCCTCGAGTTCGCGACGGCTAGCCGCTTCGGGAGTCGGGGTGGTGAGGGCGACCATGGAATCCCAGATCTGCTCGGCGGTCATGCGGCGCAGGATTGGGGCAGGGAAATGGTACTCGCCCTTGTCGATTTGAGCCAAGGTCGGGGAATGGTGGTTCGCCTCCCGCTGGTAGGTGTCGGAGTTAAAGAGGACGCGGAGGAAGCCCTTGATGTCGTAGTCCATTTCCCGGAAGAGGTCTTCGAGATATCGGAGAAGCTCGTAGTTCTGAGCCTGCCCATCGAGGTGACCGGGGATATTGTAAACCGGTTCGATCTGGGCGAGACCGAACGCGAATTTCCACAGCCGGTTGACCATGTTCACGGTGAAGCGGGGATTTTCCTTCGAGGTCATCCACCAAGCGAAAGCTTCGCGCGGATTGGAGTAATCCGCCGGGTCGACGAGTTCGCCAAAGTAGGCTGCGGGGTAGACGGCTTGCTGAGGTTTGGCGTCGTCGTATTTGTAGTCGTGGGGCAACTTCACGGAACCCGTCGGAGCGTCTTCGATCTTGTAGGAGTAGGAGTCGAGGAGGGAGCTGAGGGTGTTATCGAAGCGGCGTTTGTCGGGGTAGCGGCGGTTCCACTCGGCGGTGTACTCCCGTTTTTTCGCGGCGGCCGCCCGGGCTTCGGGGGTGTCTCCACCTCCTCGGAGGTCCACGCCTCCGAAGAAAGCGGCGAGCTTGTAGAAATCCATTTGGAAGATCTCTTCAAAGGGGTGGTCGTGGCACTGGGCGCAGGTGATTTCTGTCCCGGCAAAGACCGTGAAGGTGTTCGAGAGGTTGCAGAGAGGCATGCCTTGGTCGGTGAGCATGTAACCGGTTGCGGGCTCCTCCCAATAGAACCCCTGGGCCGAAAGCATCTCAGACACCCATTCGTCCCAGGGCCGGTTGTTGCGGATTTGGTCCTTGGTCCAGTCGATGTAGGCTCCGGCGCGCAGGCCATTGATGCCGTCCATGGCGATGCCGTCCCGAATGCGGAGGAGGTCGGAGAGGTAGTTGAAAAAGTGGCTGACGAAGGCCTCTGAATCGAGGAGTTGATCGATGAGTTGCGCCCGCTTGTCGGGGTTGCGGTCGTCCAGAAACTCGACGGTCTCCTCGTAGGTCGGGATGCGTCCGGCGAGATCGAGATAGATGCGGCGGACGAACTGCTCATCGCTCGTGGGCTCGGTGGGCCACGTCATTTTCAGGAGGAAGGTCAAATCCTCCTTCTCCTTCGCTGTTCGGGCGGTCTCGAGATCCTTCTTGATGTCGAGGTAAGAAGCTTTGAGCTTTTGGAGCACCATCCTGTCGACGGTCTTGGCGGCGGCGGAGGTGTCGACCGGCGCGTTTTCCTGAACATACTTGCGGTCGGCGGCGCTGAGAATGTTCAAGGGGACCGGGACCACGTTGCCATTTTCCAGCCGGAGCAACACGCGACCATCTTTCAGGCCAACCATCTTCGCCGTGATCGGGGGATTTCCGCGGGTGTCGGACCACTGTCGCATCTCGGCAGCGAAGCTTCCGAAAGCGAAGAACAGAGAGGCGAGGGCGATGGTGAGGAAGTAGTAGGGATTTTTCATCTCGGGGTTTCGAGGTCCTGGGTCCTGGATAAGCTTTGAATTTTCAACGGGTTCCAGGTGATCGGAAGCTGGCTGTTTTTGGGCAGCCAGGCGCCACGCCCCAACAGACTCACGCAATCCAGCGGTATCCGTTTTCACCAGAATAAGGAAATCGCTTGGCCGTGAAGCCGGTAGGAGAGGGAAGGCCGGTCTCCGCCACCTCCCTGAAACTTAACGCAACTTCAATTCCGCGTGAAGATCAATTTTTGGGGCGCGCCCCGAGGCGTTGGCCGCCGGAGGGGGACCCAGGGCTGAATTGACACTTTACTTCCGTTTCTCCGACCTTTCGGGTAGGGGGAATTGATGACGCAACAGCATGGCTCGGATCTTGATCATCGAGGGTGAACCTTCCGTTTTCTCCATCATTCGGGAGACGGTGGAGGATGCCGGACACCGGTTCGTGGATGGGACGCGCTACAGTTTGCCGCGGGAGGAGGAGGAAGACGAGCCGGACCTGGCGTCGCTCGACTTCGACGTGGCGGTGGTGGACCTCATCCGGCTTCCGGAAGAGCGGCTCAAATTGCTAGAGCAGTTTCTCCGCGCGAATCCGGGAATGCCGGTGGTGGCCTTGACCTCGCCGGCGGAAGCGACGGCGGTGGGTTCCTGGATGGGGACCTATC
The DNA here is from genome assembly GCA_964500945.1 of uncultured Verrucomicrobiales bacterium. GTDB lineage: Bacteria > Verrucomicrobiota > Verrucomicrobiia > Verrucomicrobiales > DEV007 > CAZCRA01. Next base: position 68,362 of record CAZCRA010000001.1, read on the forward strand.
CCCAACTGGCGCAGGCGCGTTTCCTTCAGCGTCCATTCCCGAGGAAGAGTTTGGAGCGCTGCTTGGCGGAGGCCTTGGAGTCGGCCGGGCTGAAAGTGGAGGAAACTCGGCCCCCGATCGATGCGATGGAGGAGGCTCCCGCGGCACTCCCTCAGCCGTTCGACGACGACACCAGGGCGGCGGAGCCCATCCCCGCCGGTCCGGAGCCCGATCCGTTTCCCGCTCCTGCGTCTGCCCCATTGACGGCGTCCGTGCCGGAGCCTCCCAGCCCACAGGCGGTCAAGGTCGAACCGGAGGAAACGCCGCCAGCCCACCCGCCGGAGGGTGCGGAGGGCAGCGAGTCCGCCGAAGCGCGGATTTCGATCTTCACTCAGCCGGGGCTTCGGAAGGGCGAGTGGTTCGACCTCCAGCTTTGGGTTTTCCCCGCCGGCGAAGACGACGCGGTTCGCGCGTTGGCGGAGGAAGGCGGGCGGTCCGCCGAGATGGGGGAGAAATGCGGCTCGAGCCTTCCAGAACCATGCCCGGTGAGTTTGACGATTCGGCCGGAATTCGTGTGGACGAAGCGCGGGTGGGGTCGCCGAAGGAAGACGGTTCGAAAATCCATTCTTTGGAACGGTTTGCCCACCAACGTGGAGTTTCCGGTGTTCTGCCCGAAAGGGGTGCGGACGGGGCAGGTTCACGAGCGCTTCGAGGTGGCCGTTGGCGGCATTCCCGTCGGAGAATGCTCGGTGCGGCTCGATTTCGACGCCGGCTGCGCCGTTCAGGAAGAGTTCAGGACCGTCCAGAGCGCTTTTGCGTCCTATTCCAGCGAGGACCGGGAGGCCGTGATCGGGCGGTTGCAGATGCTGGAAGAGCTGTGGGGCATGAAGACGTTCTTCGAAGTCGATTCCCTGCGGTCCGGCGACGATTGGGAGACGCGGCTGAAGGAGGAAGTGCCGACGAAGGACAAGTTCCTCCTTTTCTGGTCGCCGAACGCGGCGAAGTCGCCGTGGGTGGAGCGTGAGTGGCGACTGGCGCTCGAGAAGCGCGGGCTGGGCTACATCGAACCGGTCCCGGTCAGGCCGTGCAAGCCGCCTCGTTCGCTTCGATCGCTTCAATTCGACGATCGTTTCTCGATGATGGCCGACTACGAACGCCTGAAGCGGGACGCTGCCGGGTAGCGGCGGTTGAGACGGGGGGCGGGAAGAAAGGGTAGGGCGCGATTTGCGAGCGCGCCGGTGTTCCGGGGGATTTCGACGGGTTCCCTGGAGGCGGTCACCCCCCCTTCCGGCGGTCCTCGCGTTCCATGGCGAGCACGAGTTTTTCGAAATCCGCGAAGAGGCTGGGGCGGTCATCGATGCGGCGTTTGGCTTCGATGAAAGGCTGGAGCAGATGCCAGTATTTCTTCACGAGCCCGCCGAAGACGTCCCAGGTGTAGTTCTGGGCGATCGTCCCGTGGGCCAAGGCCGTGGCGAGTTCCTGGAAGAAATTGGCGAAAATGAGGACCTCGTAGAGCTGTTCGAGATCGGCGGGCGGGAGGGAGCCGGCTTCGAGATCCCGGAGGCGGGCGTCCCAGTCGATGCCGGCGGCCATGGTGCGGTCGACTTTTGGCCGGAGAAGCCGGAGATCGCCGCTGTTGAAGCGCTCGATGAAGTGGGTGGCGCGCTGAAGGAGGAAATGGCGGTTGGCCTGCCGCCCGACGTAGAGGGCGGTGGTCAGCGTGATGATGGCGGTCAGGCCGAGGAGGGCCAGTTCGATGAGATTGAAAAATTCGGGCATGAGCGCAGTTGGGCGTTGTGTCCTTCCTTTAGCGAGCAGGAGGCCGTGAGCAAGGGACCACTGCGGGTTGGCACATGCTCGAGAAACCCGCCCACTCGTCACCTCGTCCCTCGCGCTGCGAGTCGAGACCTCAAGAGCGGTTTAGGCTTGTCTGAAAACGGGGGATCGAGAGAATGCGGGTTCGATGCGAAAAGCACTTTTCATGTTCGTATGTCTCCCGGCGTTTGGATGGGCCGCGGAGGAAGTTCTGACGGAGGAGAATTCATGGGCGTTCCGGTTGCCGGCCGACCCGTTCACGGAGGAGGCGCTGCTCGACCTGCGCTCGTTGAACGAGGAAGCGTCCGGCCAGTCCGGATTCATCCGGCTTTCCGAGGACGGGAATTCGTTCGTGCGCGGCGACGGTGAACCGATTCGGTTTTGGGCGGTTGGGACCGATGCCTGGCGGTTCACGCCGGAGCAGATGGACGAGCACTGCCGCTGGCTGGCGAAGCTGGGGGTGAATTTCGCCCGGTTGCACGTGACGGTGGTGAAGCGGGACGGCGGGATTCGCGAGCTCGACGAGAAAGTCATCACGGGGACGCACCGGTTCATCAAAGCGGCGAAGGAAAACGGGATCTACGTGCTGATTTCGCCGTTTTACGCGCATTTCGACGTGCCGGCGGAGTGGGGATTGGAGGGCGGCAAGCAGAACGCGGAAGGACTGATTTTCTTCAACGAGAAGGTGCAAGACGCCTATCGCTACTGGGTCAAAGAGTTCTACGGGCGGGTCAATCCGCACACGGGCTTGCCGATCGCAAAAGACCCGACCGTGGCCGTGATTCAGGTTCACAACGAGGATTCCCTGCTGTTTTGGACGCAGCAGGCGATCTCCGAAGCGCAGAAGAAGGTCCTTGGGCGCCGTTTCGGGGACTGGTTGGCGGCGGAGCACGGGTCGCTGGAGGCGGCTTTTGCCGCTTGGGGTGACGACGCCCGTTCGCACGAGCACGACGATCCCGCAGCGGGGGTTGCCGGTGTGCACGACATCTATTTTCTCACGCAGGATTGGAGCGGGGGGACGGCAAGGAGGATGCGGGATCAAACGCGGTTTTTGGGCGAGTTTCAGCGGGAGTTTTACGCCGGGATGGGCCGTTACCTGCGCGAGGAAATCGGATGCCGGCAGCTCTTGAACGCCACGAACTGGCGAACGGCCAACGATGCCCGGTTGAAAGCCGTGGAGCGTCACACTTACCATGCGCTGGAGGTGGACGCGGAGAATGAGTACGTGGGCTCCGACTACCAGCACATCGGGGAAAACAAAGGCTACCGGATCGATCCGGGTCACTACCTCGTGAATGAGTCGGTGCTGGGTAAGCCGTTCGAGATGTGCACGAACTGGCGCCAGGAGGAGGGCCATCCCTTCATCCTCACGGAGACGGCCTGGAAGAACCCGAACCGTTATCAGAGCGAAGGACCCTTCCTCGTGGCGGCTTATCAAAGCCTGAACGGTGTCGATGCGATTTTCTGGTTCAGCTGCCAAACGCCGCGCTACGAGGAGAATCCGCTGAAATCGTTCTGGCGGGTGGGTGATCAGTTTTCGACGCACAAATGGAATCACTGTTATCCGGCGATGATGGCGGGATTTCCGGCTAACGCGCTGCTGTTTCGAAAGGGCTATTTGAAAGAGGCGGAGCGGCCGGTGGTCCTGGAGCGCCGCACCATGGATGAAATCTGGGACCGGGAAGCGCCGAGCGTCGTCGACGACGAGATCCGGGGCGATGCCCGGGACCATCCGCAGTTGCAGCCCGGATGGCAGGCTGAAGAGGGGGAAATCAATCAAGCCGTTTATCAAGTGGGGCCCGTGATGAGCGTGACCGGCGCGGACGAATCCAGCGTGGAAGCGATCGATTTGGCACCCTATTTCGATCCTGGCGAAGGCACGATTCGAAGCCTGACCGGGGAACTGCTCTGGGACTACCGGCGCGAGCTCTGCCGGATGGATGCGCCCAAGGCGCAGGGCGTCACGGGTTTCCTGGCGCGCAATGGCGGGACGTTCGAACTGAGCGACGTGACGATCGACAGCCGGAACGATTACGCGACGGTGAACGTCGTGGCCCTGGACGATCGCCCGATCCGCCAGAGCGAATCGGTGCTCGTGCAGGTGGTGACCGTGAACCGGTTGAGCGGGTGGGAGACGCGCGACGTCGAGATTCCGTTCGGCCGGGCTCCGGAAGGCCGGGAGGCGCCGAAGATCGCCGCGGAACAGATCGTGCGCATGGGGGAACCGCCGTTCCGGATTGCCAACACGGAGGTCGCGGTCACGGTGGCCAATCCGGGTTTGAAACGCGCCGTCGTTCTGGACATCAACGGCTATCCGGTCCGGGAAATACCGGTTGAATCGGGGCGGTTCGCGATGCCGGCGGACGCGATTTACGCGGTGTTGCGGCCGTGACTCGCGCGTCGAGTGACTGCCGGGACGGCTTTGGGGAGCGGTAAGAAATAGCGTAAATACATGGTAAAAGAGCATTGACCCCGGGAGCGTGGCCCGGCTAGACTGCGGATGTATTCATGACCACGAAGCTTCGCAGACCCAAAGCATTCACCCTCGTTGAGGTGACCATGGCCCTCGGCATCTTCAGCATCAGCGTGCTGGCCGTGATCGCGCTGTTGCCTGAAGGATTGAACGCCCACCGCGAATCGATGTCGCGCAGCATTCTGGCGGACTTGATGAGGAAGTTCTCGAATGAGTTGCAGCAAACGCCTTTTGACGACCTCCAGACGGACCTGACCTTCCGGTATTACGACGCGAATGGGACGGAGGTGAACACCCGGGATGAGGCGAACTACGGCATGCGATTCCGGGTCACGAACCAGACGCAGATCAGCGGACAGGCGAATCCCTACATGAAAACGGTGCAGGTGGAGTTTTTCACGCTCGAAGCGCTGAACGCGAGCGCGGACAACCCGGACGAAATTCGCTACCTTTATATCACCGACAACGGTTTGGACTGAATTTGGAGCTTTAGACATGACGGATCATTCAGACAAGCGAAGGCATCAAGGCCGGTCGGGAGCGTTTTCACTGATCGAGTTCGTCCTGGCGATGGCGATTTTCACGATCATGTTGCTGGTGGTGACGGGCGTGGTGGACCGGATTTCATCGGTGTGGTCCATGACGGAGGCTCGCGTGGCGTCTTATCAGTCGGGTCGAGCCGGATTCGAGGCTCTGACGCGGAACCTGGCGCAGGCGACCCTCAAGACCTATTGGGATTACGATGACCGGGACAGTCCGAGGAATTACGTCCGGACGTCTGAACTGCATTTCGTTTCAGCACCATCTTCCCAGGTTTTTTCGACGGCGGGTGTGACGGGTCTGGAAACCACGGGTCACGCGGTATTCTTTCAAGCGCCGCTGGGTCACGTTTCGGACGGTGCTTTTCGTGGATACGACTCGTTGTTGAGTGTGTGCGGTTACTACATCGAGTTCGGTGATTTGAGTGACCGGGAATCGCAATTCGCTCGGAATCGCGGGCTGACCCCGGGCCGGAAGTTTCGATTGATGGAGGTGTTGGGGCCCGCAGAGAGCAACCCTATCTATCAATCGACTCTGGAGCGTCAGAACAACTCGAGCGAGCTGGCGTTGCGCTATGATCTCGACTGGATTGAACGACTTGGTTTGGCGAGTGATGCCGGGCCGAAGCAACCGCTGGCGGAAAACGTCATTGCCCTGATTCTCCGTCCGAAGCTGACGCCGATCGAAGAGGCACGGGACGGAGTGATTGCGCCGGATTTCGTGTATGACTCCCGTCGCTGGGAAGAGGTTGGAGATTACGATATCGCGGAGCTGACAGACAACCAAATGCCGCCCCTGATCGAGGCGGTGATGGTCGTCGTGAGCGAGGGATCGATGGGCCGGTTGATGGCGGAATATGGATACACGAGCGAGGCCACTTACAACGCGGACATTCTGCAAAAGGCGGGTATCGAGAGCAGCGCGTTCTTCACGTCGGCCGGTTCCGATCAGGAGTTTGAGGATGCGCTCGAGGCTTATGAGGAGCGTCTGGATGAGTTGCAGATCGAGTATGAGATTTTCCGGACGGAAGTGACGGTTCGTTCTGCGCGCTGGAGTGGGGATCCGGGATCGATTTGAGACCGGCGGTGAGGGGCGCGCCGGATCGGGTGGATGAGGACTGTGATGGACAAAGAACACCGAAGGAAGAGTGAGGCGCGCCGGGGCGCGGCGCTGGTGATTCTCTTGGCCGTGCTGAGTTTGTGCGTCGTTCTGGTCGTCGGGTTCCTTACGACCGTTCGGCAGGACGTGCGCGCTTCCGGGGCTTACGCGAGCGGTGCCACGACCGAGCAGTTGGCGACGACGGCAGTGGAGTTGGTCAAGGCGCAGGTTCGGATGGCCACCGCGGACGGTTCGAGAGCGTGGATGTCCCAGCCCGGTCTAATCCGGACCTTCGGACGAGACGGTCAGGAGAGCGTCTACAAGCTCTACTCGGCCGATCAGATGGTCATCGGCCAAGGAGCGGGAGGCGATCGCTTCGATCCCGAGGCCGAGTTGGCGAACGAGGTGCCCGCGGACTGGGACCAGCGCCTGGACGAATTCATCGACCTCAACGAGCCGGTCCGGATTCAAGGCGAGGTTGTCTATCCGATCGTCGATCCCCGTGCAGCTTTGGCCGGGCGCGAGGCGGAAGGGTTTAGTTATGGGACGGATGCGGGCAAGTCGAACCGGCAAGTGCCGGGGAGTGGACGTTCTCAGAACGAACTGCCGATGCCGGTGCGATGGGTCTATCAGTTCGAGGACGGCACTTTTGGGTCCTACGATGACGTGATCGCCAACGGTGGCACGAACCCGCCCGTGGCGCGCTTGGCATTTTGGGCGGATGACGAAGCTTGCAAGGTAAACATCAATACGGCTTCCGAAGGAAAGTTTTTCGATGCGCCGAAAACCTACAGCGAGGAGGGGGTGGACCGTTCCATTCGCCAACCGGTGCGGAACGAATTCAATCGGTTCCCGGGCCACCCGGCATCGACGTCGCTGAGCGCGGTCCTGCCCGGCATGCGCCAATACAACGGGGCCGCCCGCTATCATTTGGCGGCGGCGATCACTCCGCGCGTTTCGTCCTCGAACGACGGGGCGCCAGTGTCGCTTAGCTGGGGAGGAAACTGGGCCGGCTCCCAAGGCGGGGTGGTGGAAGCCTGGCGAGACTTTGACCGGATGATCGAGGAAGACTCGGACCGGCTCTACGCTTCCATCGATGAGTTGCTCTTCGAGTCGCCTTATGGATCGGCGTTGACGGCGCGCATCCGGCAGGACGGTGAGCTGTTGGCTGGGTCCGGTAATGTTCCGTTGTATTCTTACCGTTTTTTCCTCACGACGAGCAGCAAGAGCCCGGAGTTGAACATGTTCAACCAACCGCAGGTTTCGCTTTGGCCGATGAACCCGGATGAAGCACCGGCAAACTGGCAAAATCCACCGTTTTCGCCGGTCCGGAATCTGTGGACGGCCAAGGACAAGCTCTTGGCGCATTGTGCGACGCTGGGTCGAGGGAGCGCCGCCTCCCTCTTTTATTTCCAGCGCCAGAATGGACTTCATCCGACTTGGGATTACGAGCAGATTCCGCGGGATCAGGCCCTCTATCGCTATCTTTTGTCGCTGACGGAACAAGAGATTCCGGGATTGGGGGCAAGTTTCTCGGGGAAGTATGGGGTCAACCGCTATTCGATTCTGACGCAGATGATGGACTACCTGCGGTCGAATATCAATATCGTCAACGGGGGCGAAGGCTGGGGTGAATCGCTATCCGAACGAAAGGCGATGCGGCGCCAGAACGAGTATTTTTTTCCGGCGCTCATGGGGAAAAAGCTGGGGGCTGGGTATGCGTCAACGGTTCCTCTGGTGGTGGAAGAAGATGGCGTGGTCACGAAAGGACTTGGCCGCTTTGGGACCTTCCCCGCGGTGAATCTGCTGTTCGTCGCGGAGAAACAAGTCAGCTTTCATTCTGGGACCTCTGAGGAATCCGGGGAAGATCCAAATCTCTATTCGAAGCTGGTCAACGAGTGGCAGCAATACCTCAATAATCCGACCGGAGATCGTCCGCCGGACAAGATTCGCCGGTATGTCCGGGTCATCATGCTGCCGCACCTTTATCTGACGTCCGAGACGAAGCGCAATCCTTCCTGTCATCCGCGTTTCCAGTTCCGGATTGATGGCGGGCCGTTGACGCTGCAGGAAGCGCCCGAAGCGTTTCTGCCGAATTCGATGGTGAATGGGAACGCGACGCTTCCAAATGGTGGGGACGCAACCTTCTTAGGGAACGCGGATCGCTGGTATGTTTCCACGAAATACACCTGGGAGAACGAAGCTGATGCCGGTTTCACGGGTTCGGACCAGGCGCGATGGGCGTATTCGGGAGGTGGGGATGAACGTGGTTCGGTCGGAAAGACCTTCGGCCCCGCGCTTGATCAATACCAGTTGCCGTTTGCCAGCGTGCCGATTCCGGTGGACTTCCCAATCGCCTACCAAGATAACGACGGAAATTGGCAGCTTCGCTACCGGAACGAAAAGCAGGAGGCAGATGAGCCTCCTGATCTGGAGATGATCGGGGGTCATTTCGAGATCCGGATTTACGCGGGTCCCGAGTATGACCCGAACGAGCGGGTTCGGACGAAGGACGCCAACGATTTGAATCTCAGTTATCCGTTGGACGACGATCATCTGCTGCAACGCATGTCGTTCGCGATCCCCAATACCACGATCCCCATTCCGCTGGTCGGCACCGGCGATTACATGCTCAAAGACGGCTTTTCGTATGACAAGAGAAACGGAGAGGCACCGGGGAGGACCTTTTACCAAATGCGTCATTTCGCGGAACGCGCCGGCTATCTGCGCCGAGCGGTGGCCTTTTTACGGGCGGGCCGCAGGATGGGGGTGCCGGTGGAAGATCCCAACCGGCCGGGCGAATACATTCAGGAAGAACCTCCCGACCCAAGCGATCCAACCCGGACGATACGGATGGATCATGAATGGCCGATCGATGTTTCGCGTGGAGTGATGCTGGACGGCGATAGCGGGGTGTATGGGGACGTTTTGTATTACGCGTCGCGGCCTGCGGACAATCCATCGAGTTGGTGGACCACGTCGCAGCACTACGACTACGAGAATCAATACATGTCACCGGCCTTGACGCATGCGAGCCATCACTGGCACGGGTGGGATGGCTTAACGAACGGCGGCGACCGGCACTATCAGAACCGCGCGAATCTCATCCCCGGTTTGGGCATTCCGACGGGCAAAGCGGGCCCGCGTTCCCTCGTCACCAATGGGATGCGGCGGAAAACGGCGGGCGGTGGCTGGAGCGCACCGGGCGTGGGCGATTTTCAGAATGGGGTGACGCGGATTGGTCCAGGCAGCTTCATTCCCTATGTGGATACGGGATGGGCACCCCGGAGCACCTCGGGGGGAGGCGTTCCCTACATCGACTTGACGCTCCTTCACAGCTTCTGGGACAACGCGAACATGGAGAATCACAGCGGTTTGACCTTTTCTCCGACTCGTCAAATTCCATCGGCAATCCGCTTCGGTTGGATCCCATCCCGCGCCATGGATGCGTCTTCGAATCCCTCTCCGTGGGAGACGCTACTCTTCAATCCTGCTCCTCTGGGGGGACGGGATACGCACCGAGGTTGGGCGGTTTCGCCTCCGGACCACTATCTACTGGACTGGTTCTGGATGCCGGTCGTGGAACCCTATGCGATCAGCGAGCCTTTCGCGACAGCGGGAAAGGTCAATCTCAACTATCAGATTGCACCGTTCACCTACATTCGCCGGGCCACGGGCTTGCACGCGGTGATGAAGCACGTGGAGTTGGTGGCAGCGCCGGACTCGAAAGCAGACGATTGGTATGCGGACGGCTACAAGAATCCGGTGCCCCGGTCGAGGCTTGGAGCCTACCATCACCCGGTGGACGTGGATGAGACGCTGAAGGCGTTTGACCATCGTTTTGCGAACAACGAGCCCTTCCTGACGGCGTCGCAGATCACGGAGATGTTTCTCTATCCCGAGGGCGGTCCGAGTTGGACGTCTTCGAACGCTGGTATCGAGAATTGGTGGGCCACCCACCGGGTCGCGGGAGACAACCTACGCGAGATGCCCTACGACCACATTTATCCGCGTGTGTCGGCCCGTTCGAACGCCTTCAAAGTTCACCTGCGCGTACAGCGTGTCCGGCGGACTCCAGAAGGAAGGATCAACGTGCTAGGTGAATACCGGGGCGAGGAGATTGTCGAACGTTATCTCGATCCCAATCTGCAATCCTACGGGCAGCCTGGGAGCGCGAACATTGAAGATCAGTTTCCGACGCTGAGTGAACACTATCGATTCCGGACCTATGAACGCCGGCGTTTTGGACCCTAAACCGATGAAATCTGTTTCAACATTCTATCGTCACGTGCGGCGCCGAGTCATTCGCGCGTTCAGCCTGCTGGAAATGCTGCTCGTTTTAACCGTGGTGGCTGGGCTGCTGGCGATCACGGCGAACAGCGGCTTTTTCGGCGTGCTGGACTCGACCAGCCTTTCGGACGGCGGCCAACGCGTGATCGACATGTTGAACCTCGGCCGGCAGACGGCGCTAACGCAAAACCGCTATGTCCAGGTCCGTTTTCTGTATCCCACATCGTCATCCGGGGGAGCCGCTGACCACGTCGAAGGCATGCAGCTCTACATTGGGAATTCGCCCTATTACGGAAGCGTGGATGGGTTGGACGAGACCGTCTATAGCAACTGGTTGCCCGGGACGGGCGATGGAACGTTTCGAGGGTTGAGTTCGGTGGAGTGGTTCCCGGATCCGACGGTGATCGTCCGGGACAACGAGGCTTCGCCTATGCTGGATGCCCTCGAAGCCGACACGACCGTCGTGCGGCGTGGTAGCTCGATCATTGGCAATCAGCAATACAACTGGCTGGCCTTCTATTTCGGACCGGACGGTGGGACGGACCTTCAGTATCTCGACAGTTTCGGACCGGAGGACAGCGTGGTCACGCTCGCTTCGGGTCCGGTCTACGACGCGCAAAACGGGGTGCCGGATAACTTCGTCCTGGTGCAGGTGAATCCAGTGAATGGCCGCCCGCGCGTGGCGAGGCCTTAGTAGGAAATGCGCGTTGAGAGAGGCTGGAACGCCGCGAAAGCGTGAGGATTCACGGTATGGAGAAGGGCGGCGTTTGGCATGGGATCAGCCGTCGCCGCTGGCGAGGAGGGTGGGATCTTCGAAGTGGCGTTCGACCACGGCGGCGCCGACAGCGTCGCCGAAGACGTTGACGGCGGTGCGGAAGCGGTCGAGGAGCCAGTCGACGGAGAGGATGAGCCCCATGTATTCGACGGGCAGGCCGACGGCGTTGAGGACGATGATCATCGTGACGAGGCCGGCTTCGGGGATTCCGGCGGCACCGATGGCGGCGAGGGTGGCGGTGATGGCGACGACGACCTGATCCGCGAAGCCGAAGGCGCCGACCTGGGCCACGGCGACCTGGGCAATGAAGATGGCGGCGACGGCTTCGTAGAGGGCGGTGCCGTCCATGTTGATGGTGGCGCCGAGGGGGAGGACGAATTCGGTGGAGCGCTCCGAGACGCCGGCCTTGTCGATGGCGGTTTCCATCGTGATGGGGAGGGTGGCGGACGAACTGGCGGTGGAGAAGGCGGTCAGGAGAGCCCGCAGCATGTTGAACATGAAGCGGTAGGGGTTGCGACGGGTCGTGAGCCAGAGGATCAGGGGGAGAGTGCCGAAGAGGTGGACCGCCAGTCCGGCGAGGACGGTGCCGAAATACTGACCGATTTGGGATAGTTCCCGTGCGAGTTCGCCATCGGCTTGGGCTTCTCCGAAACGCGCCGCCACCAGGCAGAAGATGCCAAGGGGCGCGATTTTCATGAAGAGAAGGATCAGCTTCATGAGGGCGTCATTGAGCTGACCGACGAGGGAGACGAGGCCGGAGACGCGGCTCCCCATGGTCGAGAGAATGGCCGCGAAGACGATGGCGAAGACGATGAGTGGGAGGAGATCGGTGTTGGCGGCCGACTCCAGGAGATTGTCCGTGAAGAGCATCAGGACCAGGTTTTCCAGGATCACGCCGATTCCTTGGTCGCCGTTCGCGGTTTCCAGGAAAGGCATTACCTCAGCGATGTCGTCCGGGCTCCGGCCCGTCAGCTCCGAGAGTTCCGTGGCCAGGGCGGCGCGCGTTTCGTCGCCGGCACCAGCTTCGGCGGTGAGTTCGGCCAGCTTTTCGTCGCTGAAGCTCCCAACGCCAGGCTGGATCAGATTCACCACGACGAGACCAACGATGACGGCGAGGAAGGTGGTGCTGAGGTAGTAGAGGACGGCGAAACCCCCGGGTTTGCCGAGCTTCCGGACGTCGCCCATGCCGAAGATCCCCGACATGACGGAGGTCACGACAAGGGGCACGACCATCATTTTGAGCAAGTTCAGGAAGACCTCACCGCCGACGTGAACCTTTGCCGCGGCGTGCGGGAGGGTGAGGGCGAAGGCGAAGGCCAGGATGATGGCGATGAGAATTTGGACCGTGAGCCGGTGTTCTCCCGTCAAAAGGCGCAGAATGGGATTTCGTGGTGCAGAGCTTGAGGCCATGGGATGAATCGTTGAGTTTGAAGTGGCCGAGGAATCCGACCCTAGCTGAACGAAACCCATTGGCCAGCCCGGTTTTGGATGAAATCCGCGACGTCAGCGTCCGAGCACGATCCCGCCCCCTCACGTCCGGTTCGGGTGAAGGCGCCGGATTTTGATCTGGAGGGGACGCTGGACTCGGGTCAGGTGTTTCACTGGGAGGCGATCGAAGGCGCCTGGTTTGCGGGATTCATCGGGGACACGGCGGTGCGTCTGCGTGCGCAGGGGGACGAGTTGGAGATCGAACCGGCTGGTGCGGTGGGCGAGGTGCGGCGCTATTTCCGGTTGGATGAAGACCACGGCGCTGTCCTGGCGTCGTTTCCTTCCGCGGACGAAGTGCTGGGGCGGGCGGTGGCGTTTTGCCCCGGACTCCGACTCGTCCGGCAGCGGCCCTGGGAGTGCTTGGCGACCTTCATCACCTCATCGCTGAAGCAGGTGGCGCACATTCGTCAGATCTCGCTGGCGGTGAGGCGTCGCTGGGGGCGGTGCGAGGAGCGTTGGGGCCTTCGGCTGCACGCCTATCCGGAGCCGGCAGTGCTGTTCGAGGCGGGCGAGGCAGCGCTGCGTGAAACGGGGATGGGCTACCGGGCGAAGGCGCTGCACGACGCAGCGCGCCGGGTGGTGGACGGGAGCCTGGACCTGGAAGCGGCCGCCGGTTTACCGGATGAGGCGCTGAGGGAAGCGCTATGTGAGGTGCACGGCGTAGGGGAGAAGATCGCGAACTGCACGATGCTCTTTGGTTTCGGGCGTATGGCGGCGTTTCCGGTGGACGTCTGGATTCGGCGCGTCTTGGAGGGATTGTATGGGCCGGAGCGGTTTGGGTTGGATGCCAAACCGGCCGTGGTGGAGGCGCAACTTGGGGAGCACTTTGGCAGATATGGTGGGTATGCTCAGCAGTATTTGTTTCATTACGCCCGGAAGAATCTCGGCCGGGCAGGGCTTGTGGAGGTGGGTTCGCAAGGGCGTGAAAAGAAGGAGCGGGGAAGGTGATCCCGTTTTCAGTGGCGGTGGAAGCATCGATGAATTGGGTTTTTGAAAAGTCGAATTAGGGTAGAGGCGTTTCCCTTTTCCAAGACCGCATGGCACCTCGAGCCTCCACGATCCCATTCAATCATCCGCTGCTGAAGAACGGCACCGCGGCGGTGTTGTCGGTGCTGGTGCATTTGCTGGCGTTTTACGTGGTGGGATGGGTGATCTTTTTCGAGGTGAAACTGGCGCCGGTCAGCGAGCCAGCGCCGCCGAACGAGGTGGTCGTCAGTCTGGAGCAGCTTCTCCCGGAGAATCTGGAGCGGGAAGAGCCGCAGAAGCGGCCTTTCCTGGACACCTTGGCGAATCAGGAAAGCGAGACGGCGCCCGAGAATCCGGCGTTCGAATCGGAGCGGAACACGGTGGCGACGACGGAACTGCCTGCGGCGGATCCCAGCGCGGAGGCGGTCCCGACGCAGGAAGGGCAGGAGAAAGTTCCTTTCATGGAGCTGCAGGACCACCGGTTTGTGGACGGGCCAGAGGACAAGCCGATCCCGCAGAGTGAGCCGGCGCCGGAAGGGGTTCCGGTTCCGCCATCGGACCGGCTTTCGGCCGCGCCTCAGGAGCAGGCCCAGCCTTCGCTGGAGCCCGTGGATATGGTCGAAACGCCGGCGGAGCCGCAGGAGAACACTGATCCGAAGGCCTCGGAGGTATTGGAGAACGCAGCGAACGGGGAAGCGATCCGTCCCAGGGTTCTCGACGCGGAAGCTGGGGAGGAAGGAGGGGCGCCTGAGGTGATGGAACTGGCGCAGGTGGACCCGGCGCAGATGCAGCGGTCTTTCTCGGATCCGCTGGACGTGCTCGATGAGCGGACTCTACTGCCGGAGGACGAGCTGGACGCCATGCCGGAGGAGCGTCCGGAACCAGTGGACCCGGTGAATCCGCTCTTTCGTGAGCCGGAGGCCGCACCGAATCCGCAGGCGATGGCGACGCCGGTCACGCAAGACGACACGCCGTCGGTGCCGTTGCAACCCGGACTGCAGCCGCGTCCCGAGACGCAGGGTATCGGCAACGAGGCAGCCTTCAGTCCGGAACGGAATCGGAATAAAATGAAGGGATCGCTGTCTAACATCGGGCGGAATGCGGCGCTCGACGCGGAGCAGACGGCCCTGGGCAAATACAAGTCGGCGGTCGGGCGGGCAATTGAAAGGCGATGGCACATCTTGCGGACGCACAACGAGAGTTTCGTGAGTTTCGGCAGCCTGAAGCTGCGGTTTGCGGTGGATGCGCGGGGGAAGGTGGCAGGCGTCCGGGTGCTGCACGACGACGCGAGCGCGATCGTGAAGGACTTTTCCCTGGCGGCGATCATGACGGCGGAGATCCCGCCGATGCCGGAGGAGATCGTGGATTTGTTGGGGAACGAGCCGCTGGAAGTGACTTACGACATCATCATTTACTGAACGCTCTTTCAAACGCATGACTTCGCTGACCACCGCTGAGAATCTCGTTCCGCTGATGGCCCAAGCTTCCGGGGGTAGTCCGGGCGCGCTGGACTACATCGGCGTGTTTCTGCAGGGAGGCGGGGTGTTCATGTTGTTCATTCTGCTCTGCTCACTCGTGGCGGTCACGGTGATCATTCAGCGCGCGATCTCACTGCGGACGGGCGGGATTTTGCCCAGGTTTTTGTCGCGGGAGCTGGAAAGTCTCCGGGCGCACGATTCGGAGCGCGAGATCGAGGCACTTCGGGTGGAATTCGAGAAGCGTGAAACGCCACTGGCCCGGATATTGGCGTCGGCTTACGATATGCGGCGGCAGGACCCCGAGACGATGCGCGGCGGGGTGGAGTCGGTGGCGCGGGAGGAGGTGGTCCGGCTACAGAGCGGGCTGTCGATTCTGGAGGTGGTGATCACGATTGCGCCGTTGCTGGGACTGCTGGGGACGGTCTCGGGGTTGATCAGCGTTTTCGGGGTGTTTGGAGGATCGGAGGCCTTGGCGGACCCGGACCCGGTGCAGATCGCCTCGGGAATCGCCGAAGCGCTCTACACGACGATCGGCGGCCTGGCCGTGGCGGTGCCGGTGGTGATTGCGCACAGCTACTTCAACAAGAAGATCGAGCGGATGGCGGCGCGGATGGAGGTGCTGGTCAGCCATTTCATGGTCGCGCTGACCAGCAAGCAAGCGATGCATCCGGAGCGATGAATTTCTACACCGCCAGACGCCGGCTGCCTCAGGTGCCGATCATCTCCCTGATCGACATCCTGGCGATTCTGCTGATCTTCTTCATCGCCACGATGACGTTCAAGCAGAAGAAGGCGCTGCTGAACATCAACCTCCCGCAATCGAGCGGACTGTCTTCGAGCGGAGCGGTGGAGCGCCGCCTGACGGTTTCGGTGACGAAGGACGAAGAGGTGTGGATCGAGGATCGTCAGGTGCCGATCGAGGCGCTTGGAACAGCGCTGAGCGAGCTGAAAGCGGCCGATCCCGATGCCAAGCTGGAGTTGAAAGCCGACGAAGAGCTTCCGCTCGGAGTTCTGGTGCTGGTGTGGGACGCGTTCAACGAAGCCGGAATCGCTATCAAAGACGTCCCAGCGCGAATTCTGCTCAGGGGCGACGACTAGGGGCGAAGGGGGCGCGGCAGGAGCAATTCATTGCGGAACGTGGCAAACCCGGGGGGATGGGCTAGAGTATTCCGGCCATGGTTCGGAAGATTGTGATTTACGGGCACCCGGTGCTCCGGGAGAAGGGGGCGCGCGTCGATGAGGTTTCGGATGAGGTGCGGCAATTGGCGTCGGACATGATCGAAACCATGAATGAGGCGGAAGGCGTGGGTTTGGCGGCGCAGCAGGTCGGGGAAGCGCTGCAGTTGGCGGTGGTGGACGTCTCGAAATCGAAGGAGCCGATGAGCTATCTGCGGGTGAACGGGGAGGAGACGGCGTTGGAGGACCTGATGCCGCTCGTGTTCATGAATCCCGAGGTGAGAGGGACGGGCGCGAAGGAGAAAGCCGAGGAAGGCTGTCTATCGTTTCCGGATGTGCGGGGCGACATCGTGCGGTCGGGCGGGGTCCGGGCGAAGGTTTCGACGTTGGACGGTGAGGAACTGGAGATCGAAACGGATGGGCTTCTCGCGCGGGCGATTCAGCACGAGGTGGATCATCTGAACGGGATTCTCTTCATCGACCGGATGAGCACGGCCAAGAAGATGTCTTTGAAGCGCGACCTACGAGCGCTGAAGCAGGAAGGCGAGGCGATGGTTTAAGGGGAAGGGCACTCGGATAAGTGGCTGGTCGAGAATCGATGTTGGGGGGAGCCGGACTCGTGAGAATGGGAGCGAAGCGGAGATTGGCTGCCAAAGGCAGAGCAACGCGTCCAATTCGGCCCCTTCCCTTCTCCGGCGTCACCCGCGTCTGAAGTGTCACCACTTCAGCGACTCCTCGAAACGGGAGACGAATGGACCGGGCAACCGGTCCCGGTGTCTCGGGACTCGAATTGACACGCCGTGCAAATTAATACATCATGATGTATGAAGCGGACGCAGATTTACCTGACTTCCATCGAGGCACAGGGAGTGGCTCGAGTTGCCGCAGCTACGGGCCGCAAGCAAAGCGAAGTGATCAGGGAAGCAATTGATGAGTATCTCAAGCGACTCACTCCGCAGGATCGACTCGGGCGCCTCCGTGCTGCCTTCGGAATATGGAAGGAGGAAGAGCCTTTCGATCTCCGGGGATTGCGGGATGAATTTGAGCGATTCTGAGGATGCTGGTTGACACGGATATCTTGATCGACTTTCTGCGGGGATGCCGAGATGCTGAGGCTTTCCTGACCAAGCAGGTGGATGATGTCTCCATTTCAGCAGTCACAGTGGCCGAGCTCTACCAGGGCGTTCGTGAAGGGGAGGAGCGAGCGAAGCTTGCTACGACCCTCTCAGCTTTCACGATCTTGCCAATGACCGAAGAAATTGCCGAGATGGCAGGTCTTTTTCGAAGAGACTATCGTCCTAAGTCCGGATGTGGGCTCGCCGACTGCATGATCGCGGCGAGTGCGAGTATGCATGATTTGCCGCTTGCAACGCTTAACAAGAGGCATTTCCCGATGCTTGCAAGCGTGGTCACTCCATACACAAAGGACTGAGGAGGCGGTGCACTCAGCCTGTGATGGCAGGCTTCGCGCCAGTCGGGCGTGGAGTGACTGAAAACGTTAGGAGATGGCTCGGACGAAGGCGATTTGGATGGGAGCTGGCGAAAGTCTTCCGACTTCCACTACAGGGAAAGTCCGCGTTGAAAGGTGGGTGGCGGTCCGGCAGATCTATTGAAATATGGAGACTCCCACTGTTTCGATCTCATTGACGGTCAAGGAAGGTGCGGCGGCGCTGGACTTCTATGCGGAAGCGTTTGGTGCGGAGGAGACCTACCGGATGGAAGCGCCGGGAGGGGCGGTGGCTCACGCGGAATTCAAGATCGGGAACACACTGATCTTTCTATCGGAGGAGGCTCCGGAGTGGCATGCGAAGGCGCTGCCGAAGAGCCGGATGGCGTCCTGCCTGTTTTCGATCGCGGTGGAGGATTGCGATGCCTCCTTTGAAAGAGCGTTGAAAGCCGGGGCAAAACCGCTGAGCAAACCGCAGGATCAGTTCTGGGGACAACGCTCTGCCGTGGTTCGGGATCCGTTCGGTTACCGCTGGTCGTTTGGCCAGAAAATCGAGGAGGTTTCGAACGAGGAGTTGGATCGGCGGGCGAAGGAAGCCTGGGGCTGAGTAGGACCGGCGCACTTCAGCCGACTTCATTCCTGCGCCGGTCCTTACAGTTCGTAGGGCTTGCCGGGTTCGGGAACGATGACCCGGGCGCCGGGGAGCCGCCGCGCCATCTCGGCTTCGAACCAGGCCACGGCATCGGTGTCGCCGTGAATGAGCACGACGTTTTTGGGCGCGGCCGACTCGAGGAAGTCGCAGATGTCTTCGCGCGTGGCGTGGCCGCTGAAATCGAATTTCTCGACCTGACACTTCAGTGCGTGGGCCGGGCGCCGGGGGTCGAGCCGGATTTCGTCGCCTGGCGAGGCGGCGAGGATTTTTCCCGCGGGCGAATCGGGATCGGCGTAGCCGACGAAGAGGATGCCGGAGCGTGGATCGGAGAGGAGTTGGCGGGCGAAGACGTTCGAGACGGTATTCTCGGTCATCATTCCGCTGGAGAGCGCGAAGATGCAGCCCGGCTTGAACTCGACCTGGGTGGCGCGTTTTCGTGAGGAGCAGACGATGAGATCGATTTCCTCGAGGATTTTGAAGCCGGGGTAATTTCGGCGGGATCGGGCGGCGAGGCGGTCGTAAATGGTGGTCATTTTCGTCCCGAGTCCGCCAATGTGGATGGGGGCGTGAGGGATGACGCCGTCGAGCTTCAATTCGTGAAGCATGACGAGGAGTTCCTGGGTTTTGCCCATGGCGAAGACCGGGATGAGGACGGCGCCGCGGCGATCGAGGATGCCGTTGATGGCGTCGGCCAGGCGGTGCTTCTCCTTGTCCCGGGTGTAATCCGCGGCCCGTGCGACGCCGCCGCGGGTGGTTTCGACGATGACGGTGTCGAGGTGGCCTTCGGGCAGACGTGCGGCGCGTGCGATGGTCTGGTCCTCGGTGTGGATGTCTCCGGTGTAGAGGAAGCGCCGTCCCCGGAATTCGAAGAGCGGGGCCACCGCTCCCAGGATGTGGCCGGCTTCGAAAAACTCGCAGGTGACGTCTTCGGCGGCTGAGACGTGGAATGGGCGCTCGTAGGCCGGGGTTTCCCAGGCGGGAAAGATGCGTTCGAGTTCGCGGTGAGTGTAGAGCGGGTAGGCGTGGATTCCGAGGTCCTCCCGCTTCGAGGTCATGACGTTGACCGAGTTGTGCAGGAGAGCGTCGGCCAGTGAGCGGGTGGGTTCGCTCATGAAGACCCTGGCGCTTGGGTGTTCCCGGACGAGGACGGGCAGGGCGCCGGAGTGGTCGAGGTGGGCGTGCGTGAGGACGATGGCGTCGAGCGAATCAAAGGGCAAATCGTCGAGCCGAGGGAGGGTTTCCGAGCCCTCGCGCTTTGGATGAGTGCCGCTGTCCAGAGCGATTCGCGCCTCGCCGAGCTCCAGCAGAAAACAACTGGCGCCGATTTCTCGTTGTGGGGCGAGGCTGGTGAATCGGATCATAAAGGCATGGACGGTAACGGGGCGGGAGGCTCGGCCGGTTGTTTCTTTTCGGGGGGGCGCCCAGGCGCGACCGGGTTCACGAAGCGGCTTCGCTGGTTGAAGCCGGCCGCTTTCGGGAAGGCGAGAGGAATCCCAGCAAGGCCAGCAGGGCACAAATGGCCAGTGGGATCCACGGGGTCGCCCAACTGAGCGTGCTTTGGAAGATCAACAAGGCGGTCGCGGCGTAGAGGAGCGTGAGGACGAAGGCCCCGGTTAAAATCCAGCCACGTGGGGCGAGGAGAATCAATGCGCCGAGGGCGAGCAGGGCAGCCCAGCTCAGGATCTGGCAGAGCACTGGCCAGAAGCGGATGTGGCGACCGCTCTGGATGGTGGCGGTGGCCATGCTGAGGAGCTCGGCCCGGGTGATGCGGTCGCCTCCGGGCAGGGAAAAGAGCCGGAGGGCGTCTTCGTCGTAGCCGATGATGACGGCATTCGAGCGGAGGCTGTCGAGGGTGTCCTGGCTGACTTCCTGGAGCTTACCGGCGATCTCATCGGAGGGGTGGAAGGAGAGGGCCAGCGAGCTGAAAGCGATCGACGGAAAACGGCCGCGAATGCCGTGGTAAACGGTGAAGTGGCCCGTGCCGTCGATCGGGATGACGTGGGCGTCGCCCAACCGGATCAAAGGCTGAGGACCGTCCAGAGAGACGGAAACGCCGGAGGCCGGGATGCCATCGTGGAGCATGATGAGCTGCAGCACGAAGGAAGGCACAACGCGGTCTCCGTAGCGGGCCAGTAGGGGGACGCGAATGCCATTGATCCCGCTGGACTGCTCTTCCTGGAGTTCGATGTGAGTGAAAGCGGGGCGGCCATTGACCAGCAATTCCTCGTCCGGCGGGGCGACCACGCCAGCAATCTGGGTGATGCGGGCGGGGTCGCCGGACACGTTTTCGATGGCCGTGAAGGCATCGGGAGGCGTGGAGGTTTCGTCTTCACCTGAGGGCACGCCGAACACGGTGCCGGCGACGATTTCGGGCATCAGAAGGATGCGCTTCCGCAGAGCGCCTTCGGTGAGCGGGTCGGCCGTTTCCCATCTCACGGGTGGGACGATCCCGAGCGCGCGCGGTTCGAAATCCTCGAGGGAACGTAGGACGAACGCCCAGTCGAGCCGTGGATCGAGCCCATCTTCATGGAGCTGTGTCCGGTCGATGCCGATCAGGGTGACGGAAGGGGTTTGGAACTGGCCGCTGGCGTTTCCGACGAGCCAGTCGCGAAACGCGCGATTCGCCGTCTCGAAGGTGCCGCGCCGGTCCTCGCGATTCAGCAGGATGACCGCGGTGACGGCCAGGGCCAGAAAAATCGCAACTCGGAAGGGATACGTCATGTGGAGGGTGGGCGGAGGAGGTGGTGGTGGCCTACTCCTCTACGACGAAAATGTGAGCCGCTTTATGGGCTGGGTTGAGACTAATCCAGTTCCGGGGCCCATCCCAAGGATAAACGTCGCCGTGGAGGAGGTCGCGGACCCGGAAGGGTCTTCCGCGGGGCGGGGCGCCGAAGGCTTCGAGCGGCACGTCGAGGTGGCCGCTTTGGGCCTGCAGAGGGTCGAGGTTGACGACGATCAGGAGGGAACCGATGCCGTTTGGCGCGGTTTTCAGGTAGGCGATGAGGTTCTCGTTCTCGCTGGGAATGAACTGGATGTTCGAATACTCCTCGAGGACGGCGTTCGTGCGGCGGATGTGGTTCAGGCGCCGGATGAAGGCCTTGATGTGGCCGGGTTTATCCCAATCGCGCGCCTTGAGCTGGTATTTTTCGTTTTCGCTGTATTCGTCGCGGTCGGGGTGTTTGCGATTTTCGCAAAATTCGTAACCGCAATACATGCCCCAGCTCGGCATGAGGGTGGCGGCGAGGCAGGCGCGAAGTTTGAAGGCGGCCGGCGGCCCGTTCACCAGCGGTGGCACCAGGATATCCGGCGTGTTTGGCCAGAAGTTGGCGCGGAAATATTCTTTCGCGTCGGTTTGAGTCAGCTCGACCACGTAGTCGATGATCTCCTGCCGCTCGGTGCGCCAGGTGAAGTAGGTGTAGCTCTGGGTGAAGCCGATTTTCCCGAGCATTTCCATCATGCGTGGCCGGGTGAACGCTTCCGAGAGGAGGAGAACGTCCGGGTGTTGGGCGCGGACTTCGGCGATGAGGTATTCCCAAAAGGCCACCGGCTTCGTGTGAGGGTTGTCGACGCGGAAGATTTTGACGCCCTTGGAGGCCCAGAAGAGGACGATATCGACCATCTCCCGCCATAGTTCGCGCCAATTCTCGCAGTGAAAATTGAGGGGGTAGATGTCCTGGTATTTCTTTGGGGGATTTTCGGCGTATTTGATCGTTCCGTCGGGGCGGTGGAAGAACCATTCGGGATGCTCCTTCACGTAGGGATGGTCCGGGGAGCAGTTGATGGCGAAGTCGAGCGCGATTTCCACGCCGAGCTGGTTGGCTTCTCGAACCAGCCATTCGAAGTCTTCAACCGTGCCCAATTCGGGGTGGACGGCGTAATGGCCGCCCGCTTTTCCGCCGATGGCCCAAGGGGATCCGGGATCGCCGGGCTCGCAGCGGAGGGAGTTGTCTTTTCCCTTCCGGAAGGTTTCGCCGATGGGATGGATGGGCGGGAAATAGACGACGTCGAAGCCCAGGTCCACGGCATACCGGATGCGGTCGAGGCAATCGCGGAAGGTGGAGTGTTTGTCCGGCAAACCCTCAGCGCTGCGTGGGAAGAATTCGTACCAGGCGGAAAACCGGGCGCGCTCGCGCTCGACGAAGACACCATGGACGGGGGCGGCGGTCGTGGAGAGGCTGCGATTCGTCCACTGCGTCATCCGGTTTCGGAGGTCCGGTTCCTTGGCGATGCTGAGAGCCTCGTCCTCGCCGCTGTCGCGAAGCCGGGAGGCGGTCTCGCGAAGTTCCCGGGCGTCGCCCTCATTTCCGGCGCGCTTGGCGATGGAGGCGGAGTCCTCGAGGATGGCGGCGCCCTCGATGAGTTCGGTGCGGAGCGATTCCCCGGGCTGAAGGGCCTGGTATTTACGTTCGTAGTCGTGGAGCCAGGATTTGAATTCGTCCTGCCAGGCTTCGATGGTGTATTCCCATTCGCCCAGCTCCATGAAGCGGCAGGTGGCGGCCCAGCGATCGTTGACGTGATGGGTCATCCGGGTTTCTTCCCAGGCTGTGACCCCTTTCCTCCGCCACTTCAGCGCGGCGTCCAGCACGCCATGTCCGTCGCGGAAGATGTCGGCCCAAACCTCGAGGGGTTCGCCGGCGACGCGTTTGATGGCGTAGCGGCCGCCTTCGAGCGAGGGCCAGATTTGGCTGATGACGACGGTCGGCGCGTGAGGGCCTCCGGAGGGTTCTTTGGGGAGCGGAGCGAGGAGGTTTTCCATGGTGGGAGAGCCGGTGTGCTGAGAGCCGGGCGGTCCGCCTCTATATCGCGGATTCGTTCAAGCTCAAGACCGGAGCCAGTGCATGGAGGAAGTCCTGCTCCACGGCGACGTCGCGGAGGATGGTGACGGCGGGGCGGATGTGGCGGAGGAATCCGCGCTTTTCCTTCACCAAACCGAGGAAGCCGTAAGCGCCGATGGCCTGCATGAGGCGCTGACAGGCGCAGAGGCCGAGGCGCCGGCGGAAATCGGCGTGGGGGCTGCGGTCGGCGCAGAATTCCACGAGTTCCTCTCGCTCGGCCCGGGTCATGGGGACGTAGGGGTCGTAAATCAGAGCGGACAAATCGTATTCACCGAGGCCGAAACGAAGGCCCTGGTAGTCGATGAAGAGGGGTTTCCCATCGCGGACGATGACGTTCTGGCTTTGGAAATCCCGGTGGATGAGGCAACGAGGCAGTGCAGCCAGCTCCTCGATGAGTTGGGTCAAATCCGGATCGGCCCGGACGTGGGCGGCTTTGGCAGGAGTGACGGTGCTGAAGTTGGCGACGAAATTGTCGAAGAAGTAGTCCTGTTCCCAGCGATAGAGGGCCTCGTTGAATTCCGGACCGAGCGGGGGACATTCGTGCTCGCTCAGGTCGGCTTTGCGCAGGGCGTGGATGCGCTCCACGGCGGTAAGCGCGGCCTCGTAGAGTGGGCGGCGCACGCGTTGCCAGTGGGCTTCCCGGAAGGACCACAGATCGGACGAACCCAGGTCTTCGATCCAGAGGCGGCGTTCCTCGGGATCGCGTGCCAGGATGCGCGGGACGGGCACGCCGTGGCTGGCCAGGAAATCCGTGTGCTGGGCGAACCGGGAGTTTTCGGGCGTGCCGGGGCCGTATTGGCAGAAGATCACGGGCTCGAGTTCGGGCCTGAGGCGGTAGTATTGGCGGTCGGAACCGCCGCCATCGATTCGCTCCACGTGAAGGCCGACGGTGCCGTATTCGGGGAGTTGGTGTCGGGCGAGGGCGATGATGCGTTCGGGGTCCATGAAAGGGATCGGGGCGGGTGGCCGGGGCTGAAAAGGTTAGAGATCGCGGTCCTGGTATTTTCCGGCCGGGACCCTGACGCCCGAGGTGACGATGCAGCGTTCGAGGCTGGCCCCGTCTTCGACGCAGGCGCCATCCCAAAGCACGGTGGAACGCAAGGTGGTGCCGGGTTTGATCACGGCGTGAGGCCCCACGACGCAGAGTTCATCGACCTGGGCTGCGGGGTCGATCCGGGCGCTCTCGTGAACGCGCGAGGGAGGCGAGATGGCGGAGAACGCGCTCCAGTCTTCGATTTGGGCCAGCTCCTCGCTGGCGTCGAGGTAGGCGTCGCGCGTGCCGAGATCCCACCAGAAGCCGTCGTCGATGACGGTGCCGCCGATTCGGCCGGAGTCCTCGATGACCTGGATGAAGGCGGGGACGACGGAGGAGGGCTCGGGTTTCAGGTAGCGGACGAATTCCGGGCTGACGAGATAGACGCCGGTGAACTGCATGGGGGACGGGCAGTCGGTGCCGCGCAAACCGCGGAGATCGAGGACCTTCTGGCTTTCGGGGTCCCAGTGGACGTTTTGATTCGGGCCGAGGGTCCGGAGGATGAGGGTGACGAGGTTTCCCGAGGTTCGATGGGCGATCATCGCGGGTTCGAGCGGCATGCTGGTGAGGATGTCGCCGTTGAAGACGACGAACGGATCGTCGCCGAGGTGGGGGGCCGCGTTTGCGAGGCCACCTCCGGTCTCGAGGATTTCGGGGGATTCGTGGATGAAGCGGAGGGAAGCGCCGTTGTAGACGCCATCGGGGAAGGTTTGATCCCAAACTTCCGGCAGGTGATGGGTATTGATGACGAATTCCTCGATGCCGGCGTGCATGAGAAGGTCGAAGCCAAAGGTCACCAGCGGCTTGTTGAGGACCGGGACGAGAGGCTTGGGAAGACGATGCGTCAGGGGCCGGAGCCGGGTGCCCAGCCCCGCACCGAGGATGAAGGCCTTATTCACCCTGCAAGGCTACCGGAGTGGGGGAATCTGTGCAAGTAAGGGAGGGAGGCGGTGATTGGTGATGCGTGATTGAGGAAGGGCAAGGCGTGTTCGGTTTGGATCCAGAGGTGTTGGTGTTTTGGGTGACGGTGGGTGCGGCGGTTTCTGGTGTGATGGCGGTGGCGTCGCTGGTGGCGCTGCCGTGGTTGGTGGCGCGGTTGCCGGCTGACTACTTCGTGGCGACACCGCTGGACCGGGGGAAGTTGAGAGGGAACGAGTGGCTGGCGCTGGCAGGGCGGAACGCAGCGGGCGGGGTATTGCTGGCGCTGGGTGTGATCATGTGTTTCACGCCGGGGCAGGGGTTGCTGACGATTTTGATGGGCATCGTCCTTCTCGACGTGTCATGGAAACACCGCTTCGAGCGCCGTTTGGTGCGGGTCAGAGGGGTGGCGACGGGGTTGAACTGGCTGCGAGCGAAGGCGGGACGCGAGCCGTTTCGGTTTTTGGACGCGTGAGGCCTAAAGCGGGGGGGAGCCCAGTATCAGCGGAAGAAGGTGCGGCTGAGCTTTTTGAACGTTTTTCCTTGAACTCGCTCAGCAGCCGCGTTTTGATTGGCGGACAAGGAACGAAGAATGCTGGATCTCGCCCAAAAGCTTCGGTGAGAGACCCATCAGCCGAAAAAAGCCGCGCCATGAATTTTCATCGATACCGCTCCGCCATCGCGCTCCTGTCTTTCTGTTGGATCGCGCCCCTCTGTCATTCGGCGACTCTGAACACCTGGACCGGGGGTGGGAGCCCGAACAACGAGTGGCAGGTCAGCGGAAACTGGTCGGAAGGGGTCGCTCCGGACGACGGGAACACGAACACCTACGACGTGCTTTTCGACAATCCCGCGGGAGTCCCGACGGCGATCATCGACACGACTCAAGGGGGGCCGGACGTCGACGTGAACACCCTGACGTTCAACCAGGCCGGTTGGAGCATCACGGGCAGTGATCCCGTGCATTTCTTCTCGCCTGACGGCACGACGCACATCACCTCGAACGGGGTGGGTGTGAATTATCTCCCGGGCCTCAAAGGAGGGGGCGGGGCCGGAGTGGGTAAAATCGAGACGGCCGCGGGGAACACGCTCGTTCTCACCGGGAACACCCTGTTTGGCGGTCTCAAATACGGGGATGGCACGCTCGTCATCGACCAAGGGACGACCTTCACCACCCCGATCACGGCGGGGTTCGGTTTGACGGTGGTAGAGGGAACCGTTCTCATCAACGGCAACTTCACCGACAATGTGTTCGGCTATAAGACGCGCGTGCAGAGCGGCGGCACGCTCGGTGGCACCGGTCAGGCCGATCAAACGAATCGCGTCCAGTATCGTATCGAAAGCGGTGGGACCTTCAATCC
>CAZCRA010000001.1:94785-103878 GCA_964500945.1 uncultured Verrucomicrobiales bacterium
CCAAACCACCTCGACTCATGCGACGCACTGACCTCATCACCGCTTTGGTGTCCCTGATTTTCGTCAACCTGGCCTCAGCGGCCGTTATTGTCGGATTCGACACGGGTGGATTTCCGGGAACGGCCACCGATTCGACCTGGGAGACGACCTATGGCGATGGATTCGCCGATTCGAACCTGGATGACACCGCCCCCGTCTTTTCGGCGGTGAATCTATCCAGTGTCAGTCACGGTGGCGTGTGGAGATGGTTGGGCTACGGGAACAATAGCACCGACGAAAACAGCATCGCCACGACGAACTACATCACGTTCACCATCACCCCGGACACGAACGCGTCTTTCAGTCTGGATCCGACGAACACAATCGAGTTCAATACACGGCTCTTCGGCTTCACCACGGGCGACACGGGGGGTCACGTGATTCGCAGCAGCATCGACGGGTTTGCATCGAACATCGACGTCTGGGAAACCACCGTCGTGGCCAATGGTCCTACCTTGGCAGCCTCGTTCGATTTCGGCCCCGGCTTCACCAACATCACAAGCCCCACCGAATTCCGGATCTACCACTACAACGAGTCGGCAAACACGGACAGTCCAACGATCGGGCACAACAACGGTAGCCTCGGGCCGACGAACAACCTGGATTTTGTCGTGAATGGCTCCACCGCACTCATTCCCGAACCCGGAACCGCCGGATTCCTGGTTTTGGCCCTTGCCAGTTTGGCTCTACGCCGGCGGCGGTGAGTGGTAGGTCCAGGTAGGCGCGTCATCCCTGGCAGACGCTGTGGTTGCGCCGCGGGTCGCTCTGATGGATGATCGTCGAGGTCCCCGGGGCGTTCACGGGGAGTCGACCGGCCATGGAATATTTGGAGGACCTGTTCGAGCGAAACCGGCGCTGGGCCGAGCAAATCGGTGAAGCCGAACCAGGGCACTTCGAGCGACTGGCGAAGGGGCAACACCCGAAGATTCTATGGATTGGCTGTGCCGACAGCCGGGTTCCGCCCAATGAGATCGTCGGTCTGCACGACGGCGAACTGTTCGTGCACCGGAACATTGCCAACGTCGTCCCGCCTGGCGACATCAACGTCCTCTCGGTGCTTCAGTATGCGGTCGAGACGCTGCGGGTTCAGCACGTGGTCGTTTGCGGACACTACGGCTGCGGTGGAGTGCGCGCGGCGCTCGAGGAAGGCACGCGCGACGGGGCGTTGGGCGTATGGTTGGGGAATGTGGCGACCATCAAGCGCCGCTACCGGGAGGAGTTGGCTGCATTGGATGAGGATGCCCGTTTCCGCCGGCTTTGCGAACTGAACGCCCGGTCCCAAGTCAATGCCTTGGCGGCCAGCAGCGTCGTTCTGGACGCGTGGGAGCGGGGCCAGCCGCTGTTTTTGCACGCGTGGATTTATGATTTGGGGACGGGTTTGCTTCACGACCTTCACCACGATCTCGATCACGCGGAGGTGACCGCTAGCGCGGTCTGAGGCCGCGGGTGCACGGTGAGGGTTTTTGGAGGTCTCCTTGGTGGAATGGACTTGCCTTCGGATCTTTTATTTGGTGAAACCGCCAAGCAAAGAAGGTTTGCACTGTTGCTTCAACCTGATCATCCCATTAAATCCATCCATTTCGTCATTTCACATCAGCAGAGATTTCTGCCCCGCTGTCTGGTCACGGCGTTTCTCGGCTAGGTTCCCCTGCTTGTTTTCCCGGAGTTCGTGGCAGGAACCGAAACGGGGTCAGGAAGGGGATTCTCGACAAGGACGGGGAACCGCCGCTGGAGATTGAAGTCGCGCTCGATGGGGTAGGTATCTTCGTGCACGACAGCAATCCGGTGAGATGGCTCAGCATCAGTGAGCTGCATGACATTTACACCGGTAAGATCACCAATTGTCCAGGTGATTACGGAAATGTATCCCCTGAGCCGCCCTTTGTATTTCATCGTTCGCTCACCGCGATGGACGGCCAATGTGCGTTCGTTTGTGGCTTGGGTCCTCAGTGCGGAAGGGCAGAACGTGTCCTGCGTGGACCGCCTCTCGACCGGAGGGGTCAAGACCCAACGTTGTTGCTGAGGGTTGCCATCGTTATCGGGGCGGTGAGGGTTGATGCATGAAATGGTCGTTTTGGCCCTCGGTTTCCTGGAAATGGAAGGTGTATGTGCTCTGCGTGGGGGTTTTTGGCTACCAGTTCGTGGGGCACTATTTTGTCCGCTTTTTCATGTATCCGGGCTGGGCGGTTGGTGAAGGACAACCGGAACTGGTTTTGCCCGGGCTGGAGAAAGACTGGATCGTGCACGAATCGGGTCGAACCGAGTTCTGGTATCTCCGGGGCGACGGGGTGTCGGCCGAGCGTCCTGGACCGGCGGTGTTGTTTGCTCACGGGAACGCAAAGATGATCGATTACCGGACGCCGCTCCTGGTGCCGTATCAGGAGGCGGGGATTTCGGTGTTTCTCTGCGAATTTCGAGGTTACGGGCGTTCGGAAGGACGGCCGAGCGAAGAGGCGTTGATCGCGGATTTCGGGAGGGTGCTGGCTTTCGCGAAGTCATTGCCCGAGGTCGACGCCGGACGGATGATCTTTCACGGCCGTTCGTTGGGCGGGGCGGTTGCAGCGGCGTTGGCGAGCTTCGAGGCGCCTCATGCTTTGATTCTCGAGTCGACGTTTGTCGATGCGGCGTCGCCGTTTGCGAGCCGTGCCTCATTGATGTGGCCGGTCATGATCCCGGATCGGTGGCGGTCGCTGGAGCGGCTCGAGGGTTACACCGGGCCCACGTTGATTTTGCATGGGAAGAACGACCGGACCGTTTCGGTTCGCTCGGCGCATGCGTTTCACGAGCAGATCCCCGGGAGCCAACTGGTGATCTTCGAGGGGGGCGGTCACCGGTTGTTGGGGGAGTATGAGGAGGAGGCGTATTGGGGAGAGATCCGGACGTTTCTCTTGGCCTTGGGATGCTGGTGAGCGCCGGGGGTGGCGATCTTTCCAAAAGCCTCTGAAAGAGCTGGATCGAATGCCAGGTGAGGTTTTTGCAAGGAATGTTGGGTCAGGGAATCAGTGTTTGGGCGCGGTGCGGCTTTGTGATGGCCGCAACGGTTTTCGCATCCGCTGTGAGCCACGCCGTAGAGGCATCTTTCGAGCGGGAGGTGCGCCCGGTCCTTCTGGAACTCTGTCTCGACTGCCACGGGCCCGAAAAGCAGAAGGGTGGCCTGCGCGTGGATGAACTGAGGGCGGAACTGGATGGCGATGCCGGTGGTGAGATCTGGCACGATATCCTGGATCAACTGGTTCTTGGCGAGATGCCCCCGGCCAAAGCGCCCCAGCCTTCGGCGAGCCAGCGGCGGCTTCTCGTGGAATGGACGGGGGAGTGGCTCCGCGAGGCCGCCGAGGCGAAACGGTATGCGCGGGGGCGGGTCGTGACGCGCCGGTTGACGAGGTATGAGTATGCCAACACCCTGCGTGACCTGCTGGACGTCCGTCTCGATTTCGCCCGGGATTTGCCGCCGGAACCGGTGTCTCCCGAGGGCTTTCTGAACAACGCCGCCACGCTGGAAATGGCGCCCGAGCTGGTGCGGAGCTACCTCGACGTGGCTCGGGACGCACTGGCCGAGGTCATCGTTTCGGGGGATCCACCTGAGATTCACCGTTATGAAGCGAAGAAAACGGCGATCGGGAAACTGCCGAACACGAAGGTCAAGAAGCACGAGCCGGTGAATCCGGAATTCGTGCTGGATGTCGATCCCTTCCCGCGGCGGGGCGAATTCGAGGTCCGGGTCCGGGCGCGCGCCGCCCTTCCAGGTGGCACCGCTTTACCCCGGATCCGCGTATCGATGGGGCATGTTCCCGGGATCATTCACGTTCCCCGTGTCGTGATTGGCGAGGTCGACGTGCGCTCGGAGCCGGAGACGTTCACGTTCCGTGGGCGGATGGAGGATTTTCCTCAACCGGGACATCTGCGTCACCGCCAGGCGGATTTCCAAGGCATGATCGTCATGGTGGACTTTCTGGACGCGGACGGGAACGAGCTTCGTTATCCCGACCGCACCTACGCGCGTATCCCCGACAAGAAAAAGGGGAAGAAGAAGGGCGAAAAAGCGGAGGCGCCGGAGCCCGAGCGCGTGCCGGTTCCTTTCGGTGAACGGTTGGAGATCGAGGTGGAATCGGTCTCGTTCGAAGCGCCGGTGCTCGCGAGTTGGCCTCCACCGGCCCACCAACGTTTCGTGAGCGGCCGCGGCCCCGAAGACATCCATGCGATTCTGGAGCATTTCATGACGCGGGCGTTCCGGCGTCCGCCAGGGCGGGAGGAGATCGAAGAGACGGCCGCGCTTTTCCAAGCGTTGCTGGCGGCGAATGACTCCTTCGAAGAGGCTCTCCGGGAGACATTCGCGGCCGTTCTGGTGTCGCCTCATTTTCTTTACCGGGTAGAGCGGCGAACGAGGGACGAAGGAGTGGAGCCCGTCAGCGACTTCGAGCTGGCGACGCGGTTGTCCTACTTCCTGTGGAGCACGATGCCGGACGAGACGCTCTTCGAGCTGGCGGAGCGAGGCCGCTTGGGGCAGCCGGAGGTGCTGGCGGGCGAGGTAGCGCGGATGCTCGACGATCCACGCTCGGCACGGTTTGCCGCTCACTTCGTCGATCAGTGGATGGACCTCGATGGGCTGCGGCGGGTGGCGGTGAATCCGGAGGCTTTCCCGGATTTCGATGAGGGACTGAAGGATGACTTTCGCCGCGAGACGCTGGCTTGTTTTGAACGGGTTCTGTTGGAGAACCGGAGCGCACTGGAGCTGCTCGATGCGCGTTGGGCGATGTGGAACCGTGATTTGGCGGCGCACTATGGCCGGGACGAGGAGGTGCGATCGTCGGAGCTGGAAGTGGTGGCGTTGCCGGCTGGAGATCCGCGCGGCGGGTTGCTGGGGCAGGGGGCCTTCCTGCTGGCGAACTCCACGGGCGCCGAGTCGCATCCCATCAAGCGGGCCGTGTGGATTCTGGACCGGTTACTCGATTCGCCACCCGCGCCGCCGCCGCCGGACGTGCCGGAACTGGACCCGGAGCGACCGGACCTGGTGGGTTTGAGCGTGAAGGAGCAAATGGCGGTCCATCGCGAGAAGGCCTCTTGCCGGGACTGCCACGAAGGGATCGATCCGTGGGGGCTGGCACTAGAGCGTTTTGATGCGGTGGGCCGGTGGGATGCGGGCGCGGCGGAGGAGGCGGCGATTCTTCCGAATGGCCGGTCGATTCACGGATTTGCCGAGCTGAAAGCCTATCTGGTGGAGGAGCGAAGCGAGCGATTCGCGCGGGCGTTGGTGCGGCGTCTGCTGAGTTACGCCCTGGGCCGGTCTCTGGACCTGGGCGATCGGATGGCGGTTGAATCATTGACGGAGGGGTTTGTCGCGAGTGAGTATCGGCTACAGCAACTCACCGTGGACCTCGTGCAGAGTGAGGCCTTTCGAACCAAGTAGTCATCGAAGCATATGAAGAAGTCCTGGCATCTCGATCGTCGAACCGTCCTGCGGGCCGCTGGAGTGAGTCTCTCGCTTCCGTGGCTGGAGTCCATGGCTGGCACGGGCCCGGCGACGTCCCCTGAACCCCCAGCCCGGCTATGTGCCATCCTCTTTCCGTTTGGCATTGCGATGCCGAAGGACGAAGCCGAGGACCGGGAGTGGGGCTGGTTTCCGACCGGGGAAGGGCGGGATTACCGGCTGACGAAGGTTTTGGAGCCGCTGTCGCCTCTGATGGATGACGTCACCGTTTTCGGTGGTCTCTCGCATCCGGATTGCCGGGCCATGAACGGTCACGACACGGGCGATACGTTTTTGACCGGCACGGATTTGGAGCCATCGACCTACCGGAATGGGATTTCGCTGGATCAGGTGGTGGCGAAGCACATCGGGGGCCAGACGCGGGTGGGATCGCTGACGCTATCGACCGATGGCGGGACGGGATCGCGCAGCCGGTCCAACACGCTTTCCTATACCGAAAAAGGCCAGGCCATTCCCGCGCTGAACCGGCCGCGGCAGATTTTCGAGCGGTTGTTCGGCCAAGATGGAGCGAGTCAGAGCGACCGGCGGCGGTTGTCGAACTCGGGAAGCATCCTGGACCTGGTCATGGATCAATCGAACGCGTTGCGCCACCAGCTCGGTGTGGCGGATCAGCGCAAACTCGACGAGTTCGAAACGTCCGTGCGGGAGGTGGAGCAGCGAGTGGAGCGGTCTCGGGAGTGGCTGGACGTGCCGCTGCCGAAGGTGGATGAGGGCGCCGTGAATCTGGAGGCGACGGCGGAGGCGCCGCAGGAGTATTTGCGGGCGATGTTCGATCTGCAGTTTTTGGCGTTTCAGACGGATCTGACGCGGATCACGACCTATCAGATGGGGAGTTATGGGCCGTCGCGGGCGAGGTCATTTCCGTCCTGCGTGGGTTTGAAGGAAGATTGGCATCGGTTGGCGCACGGCGCCGGGAAAAAGGGCGGACCGGAGAAGATCGGCCGTTTCGACCGATTTTTGGCGCAGAATCTGGCGCGGTTTTTGTCCCGGCTGAAGGAAACGCCGGAAGCGGATGGGAATCTGCTCGATCGGACTCTGGTTTTGTATGGGAGCAGCAACAGCCGGACGCACCAGAACGAGAACTATCCGCTGCTCCTGGCCGGTGGAGGGAAGCTGGGGCTGAAGCACAACCACTATCTTCGATTCGGGGAAAAGACGCCGATGTCGAATCTGTTCGTCACGATGATGCAAGCGATGGGGATCGAGGAAGAGAGATTCGCGGACAGCACGGGCCGGCTGACCGGCTTGGTTTAGGGAGGCCCTTCGGGAGCCTGCGCCCTGAGCGCCAGGGCTTGGCTCGAGGCTGGCGCTGGTTTTAAGTGGTCCCCTTGAGAAAGATCTATGAGCACATCGAGTTTGCCAGGGTCGGCTATTTTCAGTCGATTTTGGAGGCGCAAGGGATTCCGACGCACATCAAGAATCTCGGGGCGTCGGCGGCGTCCGGAGAGGTGCCGTTCATGCAGGTGTATCCGGAGCTCTGGGTGGTGAACGACTGGGAATACGAGCGGGCGCTGCAGGTCCTGAAGCCGTATTACGAGGTCGAACTGCCGGAGGGCGAACCGTGGGAATGCCCGGCGTGTGGGGCGGACGTCGACGGCAATTTCGGCGAGTGCTGGCAGTGTCAGCGGGAGAGGTGAGGGACGGTATCCGGGGATCGAAGTGCCTTTGGCAGGAGGGCTTTGCGAGGTGGCGGGTTTGGCGGTTGAGTGAGGGAGATGCCGGACTGTTGTCATTCGAACGGATCGCCCGAAGGAGGTGCGAAGGGGGCGGAGCACGCGGGGACCTCTGCGAGCGAAGCGCCCTATTTTTGTCCCATGTGTCCCGGGGTGGCGTCGGAGGTGCCAGGCGATTGTCCGATGTGCGGGATGCCGCTGGAACGGAGTGGGGCTTCCAGTGCGAGGGAGGGAACGAGCTCGGAGGGTCAGGATGAGGAGTTCGCGTTCATGGCGCGGCGGTTCTGGGTGGCGGTGGTCCTGAGCGTGCCGCTGCTGGTGCTTTCGATGGGGGGGATGATCCCGGGGGTGAGCCTGGATGGTTGGGTGTCGCCGCCGGTGAACCGGTGGCTGCAGTTCGCCCTTAGCACGCCGGTCGTGTTTTGGTGCGGGAGCTTCGTGTGGCGGCGGTTTGCGAGTTCGCTGACGAATGGCCGGGCGAACATGTGGACGTTGATCGGTCTCGGGGTGGGGTGGGCTTACGGCGCGAGCGTGGTTTTGGTGTTGGCCGGGGGCATGCTGCCCGAGGTCATGCGGATGACGGGCGACGGAGGGTTCGCGCCGGTTTATTTCGAATCGGCGGCGGTGATCCTGACCCTGGTGCTTCTCGGGCAAATGCTCGAGAGCCGGGCGCGTGCGCGGACGGGGGATGCGGTCCGGCGATTGCTGGATCAGGCGCCTCCGACGGCCTGGCGGATCGACGAGACGACGGGTGAAGCGAAAGAGACGGAGCTGAACGAGGTGCGGGCGGGCGATTTGCTCCTGGTGAAACCCGGCGGGAAGATCCCGGTGGATGGTCGCGTCGAAGA
This sequence comes from uncultured Verrucomicrobiales bacterium, assembly GCA_964500945.1. Classification (GTDB taxonomy): domain Bacteria; phylum Verrucomicrobiota; class Verrucomicrobiia; order Verrucomicrobiales; family DEV007; genus CAZCRA01. Next base: position 102,831 of record CAZCRA010000001.1, read on the forward strand.
TGGACGCTCGGCGGTGGACGAATCGATGCTGACGGGTGAACCGGAGCGGGTGGAGAAGAAGAGTGGGGACGATGTGACGGGTGGGACGCTGAATGGGAGCGGAGCCCTGCGGATCCGGGCGGAGCGGGTGGGGAGCGACACTGTTTTGGCGCGAATCGTCGATTTGGTGTCGCAGGCTCAGCGGAGTCGCGCGCCGGTGCAGGGATTGGCGGACCGGGTGGCTTCGGTGTTCGTCCCGGCGGTGGTGGGGATTTCGGCGCTGGCGTTCGCCGTGTGGTTGGTGGTGGGACCTGACCCGGCTTGGGCCTATGCGGTGATGGCGGGAGTGGCGGTGCTGATCATTGCGTGTCCCTGCGCGCTGGGTCTGGCCACGCCGATGTCGGTCACGGTGGGAATGGGGCGGGGGGCGACGGAAGGCGTGCTGATTCGGGATGCCGAGACGCTGCAGCGGTTGGCCGGGGTGGACACCCTGGTATTCGACAAGACAGGAACGCTTACCGAGGGGAGGCCGCAGGTGGTCGAGGTCATCAGGCGAGAGGCGTCGAGCTTGGGCGAGGACGAGTTCTTGGCGCTGGCGGCGGCGGTCGAGGCACCGAGCGAACATCCGCTGGCGGAGGCCCTGACCACGGCGGCGCGCGAGCGCGAATTGGAAGTCGGTGAGGTGGAGGAATTCACCTCGAAGGCGGGTTCGGGCGTGGCGGGTTCGGTGGGGGGACGCCGCGTGGTGGCCGGGAATGCGGCCTGGATGGCGGAATTGAATGTGGCCGAGCGGGACAGCCTCGAGGGCGAGGTATCGCGCCTCGAACGGGATGGGAACGGGGTGGTCTATGTGGCGGTCGATGGCCATCTGGCCGGGGTGGTGGCGGTTGCCGATCCATTGCGCGGAACGGCGCGGGAGGCCGTGGACGAACTGCGAGAGCTAGGCCTGCGACTGGTGATGCTGACGGGCGACCGGGAGGAAGCCGCGCGTCGCGTGGCGAAACGGGTGGGAATTGACGAGGTGAGAGCCGGGGTGGATCCGGAGGGCAAACACGCGGTGGTCGAGGAA
>CAZCRA010000002.1:0-15147 GCA_964500945.1 uncultured Verrucomicrobiales bacterium
GGGCGGTGGCGCCGCCTTCGAGGAAGACCACGGAGGGTAAGGCGTCGCGAATGACGCTTTGGGCGGTTTGGCCAATGAGACCGAGGAGCTTCGTTGCGTTGGCCAGGGTGGCTTCGATGCCGTCGCCGAGAGCCATCGCGGCTCGCTCGCCTTCGCGGAAGCCGCTCAGGGTCTCGCGATGCCACTCTTCCGGGGCGGTGTTTTCGGAAGCAAGGAGCGAAACCGGGACGTTGGCGGCGGCGAACTGGTCGCGCCGGGCGTTCCAAGCGGCTTGGCTGCCGCAAATCCAGAGTCGCCGTCCGGGCGGGAGCGGGAAGGGAGCGGGGTCGCTCTGAGCCGGCGTGCCAAGCCAGGCCAGAAAGAAGTCCGCGGCACCGGCGGGGAGTTCGTCCGGTGTGAGGGCTGCCGCGATCCGCCGGACCTCTTCGAGCGTCTGGGCGTCCGGGGTGTGGATTCGTTCATCCGCCCCGATTCGGTCCCGCACGTGGCTGGTGGTGGCGGGATGGGAGGGATCGGACGCGAAAAGGGTTTGGTCGAGCGGGACTCCATCGATCAGATAGCGGCCGTCCCGGATGACGCGGTGACGCGACGGGTTGGCGGAAAGCACGACCGCCCGGTCGAGCTGGAGGGTGTCGAGAGCGGCGAGCATGGTGAAAATGGGTGGAGAAGACGCTCAGGCGCCGAGTTTCGCGGCCAAGGTGACGGCTTCCACGAGGCTCTGGGCATTCGCTTTGCCCTGCCATGCGATGTCGAGGGCGGTGCCGTGATCGACGGACGTGCGAACGATCGGGAGGCCGAGGGTGGTGTTGATGGCCTTGTCGAAGGCCAGGGCCTTGAGCGGGATGTGTCCCTGGTCGTGATACATGCAGATGAAGGCATCGGTTTGTTCGCGACGCCACTCAAGGAAAGCGGTGTCGGGCGGAAGCGGGCCTTCGAGGTTTCCTCCGGCGGCGCGGACCTTTTCGATGGCGGGAATGATGAAGCGCTCTTCTTCGTTTTGGCCAAAGAGACCGTGTTCCCCGGCGTGGGGATTCAAGCCGCAGACGACGAGCTTGGGTTCCGTGCCCCGGATGCGGCGCATGGCTTCGCGAGTGAGTTCGATGACGTCGACGATCCGGTCGATGCTGAGCAAACCCGGGACTTCATGGTAGCCGACGTGCACGGTCACGAAGCTGCAGGTCAACACGTCGGAGGTCAGCATCATGCAGGCCCGCGCGGCCCCGGTGCGCTCGGCGAAGATCTCGGTGTGGCCCGGTTGGGGCACGCCGGCACTGCGAAGCGCCTCCTTATTGATGGGAGCCGTCGCCACGGCCTGGACGTCGCCGGCGAGCGCGGCGTCGATCGAGGCAACGATGTAGTCGTAACCGGCCTGACCCGTGGCGGCATTGACGGTGCCGGGTTCGAAATCCGTCATCGAAATGGCGTCGAGGTTCAGCACGCCCGGAGACTCGGCGGATGCGACGCCGTCGCGCGTGATCTTCACGGTGGGCGAGGGTTTGCCCGTGGCTTTGGCGCAGCGTTCGAGCACGGCCCAGTCGCCGAAAATGACCGGCGTGCAAACCTGGGCCACGTCGGGGTTGGCGAGGAGATCGAGGCAGATTTCCGGGCCGATCCCAGCGGGGTCCCCCATGGTGACGGCGATGCGCGGTTTGGTCATGATGATCGGGAAACGGGTGGGGAACAGCCCCTCGCTTTGCAAATATCTCGGGTCAAGCGGGTCCCACGCGGTTTGTCGAAGCGAGGTTCCCTCGACGAGTTGGCATGAAAAAGAAAAACGCGCCCTGAGCCGAAGCCCGGGCGCGTTTCAAACGATGAAAAGGTCTGTCGAAGCGAACCGCTCAGCGAGTGGTGGTCTTCGATTTCGTCTTGCTGGAGCGGGTTTTCGGAGCCGCGGCGCTGAGAGCGACCGAGGTCGAACTTGGGAGAGGATTGACGTTGGCGTCGTTGATGATGCCAGCGATTTCGTCATTCATGAATTCGGCCACGACGTTGGATTCGTCGTCGAAGAACCGGAGCCGAAGACCGTCCTGGGTGACGCGTTTGGAACCGGCGGAAATCACGGTCTGAACGCCTGCCTTGGTGATGACATGGAATTGAGTCATGACATCAAGATCGCGAAATTTATAAAAATTGCAACTAAAAATCATAATTGCCAAAAGAATCTAAAGAGATTGACCTTTCCGCCCGGCCTTGTGAGGGTGGGCTGATGCGTTTCTCAATCCCGGTCCTCGGCCTTGTTCTCGTCTCCATCCTCGGCCTGCCACTCCGCGCGGCGGAGAAGCCGCACATCATCCTGATCATGGTCGATGACATGGGATTTTCCGACCTCGGTTATCACGGGGGTGAAATCGACACGCCGAATCTGGACGCACTGGCGCGTGGCGGGGTTCGCTTTTCCCAGTTCTACAACTCGGGCCGGTGCTGTCCGACCCGGGCCACCCTCGTGACCGGTTTGCACCCGCACCAGACGGGGATCGGGCACATGACCAATCCGCCCAACAAGGACAACCACGACAAGGGAGTGCGGGGGTATCGCGGGTTCTTGAACCGGACGTGCGTGACCGTGGCGGAGGTGCTCCGGGATCATGGTTACGCCACGCACATGGCCGGGAAGTGGCATCTTGGATACAACGTCCCGGATCGCTGGCCGCTTCAACGGGGGTTCGAGGACTACTACGGGTGCATTTCGGGTGCCACGCGGTTCTTCCACCCGGTCGCGCCGCGCGGGATGACGTTTGGGAACGAGAACCTGAAGACAGTCGAAAGCACGACCGACGAGGACTTTTACACGACGGATGCCTTTACGGATTACGCGATCCGTTTCCTGCGGGAGGAGCGAGAAGGACAAGACCGTCCCTCATTTCTCTACCTGGCCTACACCGCGCCGCACTGGCCGCTCCAGGCGTTCGAGGACGACATCGCCAAGTACCGGGGCAAGTATCGAATGGGATGGGACCGGCTCCGCGAGCAGCGCTACCGGCGGCAGATCGAGTTGGGGTTGATCGACCCGGACTGGGAGCTTTCGCCGAGGACCCAGGGCATTCCGGACTGGGAGAGCCTAGAGCCGGAGAAGCAGGACGAGATGGACCTCAAAATGGCGGTTTACGCGGCGATGATTGACCGGGTCGATCAGAATATCGGGCGGTTGCGTGTCGCGCTGGGGGACATGGGCATGCTGGACAACACGCTCATCCTCTTTCTTTCGGACAACGGTGCTTGTCAGGAAGGAGGCATGTTTGGCCGAGGCAATTTTCGCGACCGCGAGAAGCGGAACCGGGAGCATGCGAACAGCTACGGCGAGGCCTGGGCAAATGCATCGAGCACGCCGTTCCGGCTCTACAAGCATTATGTGCACGAAGGCGGAGCAGCGACGCCGTTCTTCATGCATTGGCCGGCGCGAATTGAACCGAAGGCGGATTGGTATGGAAGCCCGGCCCAGCTCATCGACATCGTGCCGACGCTCCTGGACGTGGCGGGCGCGACCTACCCGGAGACCTATCACGGCAACCCTATCCCATCGCTGGATGGCCTCTCGCTTCGTCCGGCCTTTGACGGGCAGGACCTGGCACGGGACGCGCCGATTTTCGTCGAGCACGAGGACAACGCGTTCATCCGGGAAGGCGACTGGAAACTGGTCGGACGCGGGGTATCGCCAAAGGAAGGGGTCGTTCGATCCAAGTGGGAACTCTACGATATGGCGGCGGACCGGACGGAGACGCGGAATTTGGCTGAGGCGCATCCGGAGCGTGTGAAAGCGATGGCGGAGAAATGGGACGCCTGGGCGGAGCGGGCGTGGGTTTACCCGAAGCGGCCGGAGTGAGGGCCTTCGGGCTGGAGGAGACCGGCGATGCAGGCGGCAGCGTTTTCGTGAGCGCCGCCCTGGCCGAGGCCCTGGATCACGAGTTCGAGTTCGCGCTGCATCGTGGCGTGGGCGTCCGCGTCCCGCAGAAGGGTGCCCAAGTGGCGGGCGATTTCCGGGCCGGTGGCGCGCTCCTGGAGCAATTCCGGGACGATTTCCCGGCCAGCCAGGTTATTGACGATGCCGAGGTAATCGACCTTCATCACGAGCCGGGCGACCTGGGCCGTCAGCCACGCGACTTTGTAGACGAGGCAGTAGGGGAGGGCGAAGCAGGCGGCTTCGAGCGTGGCCGTGCCGGAGGCGATGGCGGCGCAGTGGCAGCGTTGCATGAGATGATGAATATCTTCCCCGGAGACTTCGATTTCGACTCCGGCGAGCGTGGCGATCTCGCTGAGGCGGGAACGGAGACGATCGTTCACCGCGGCGGTGACGAAGCGCACGTTCGGGAACTCTTGGGCGAGCTGGCTGGCGGCATCGACCATGGGCGGGAACAGCGCCTCCACTTCACGGGAGCGGCTGCCGGGGAAGAGGCCCACGAGATTCGGGTCTCGCGCGGTGCTGGTTCGTTTCGCGGCGAGTTTATCGATGAGTGGGTGGCCGACGAATTCGGTTCGGAGGCCGGAGGCTTCATACAAATCCTTTTCGAAGGGGAAAATGCACATCATAAGGTCGAGGGTCCTGGCCATCTCCCTGATCCGGCCGCGTTTCCAGGCCCAGACCTGTGGGGAAATGTAATAGGCGATGCGGCCGGTGTAACCGCCCTGGCGCAGGGCTTTGGCGAGTCGGAGGTTGAACCCGGGGTAATCGATGAGGACCAGGACATCGGCGGGATTCCGGCGGACCTCGTCGAGCAAGCGGTCCATCATTTCGCGGAAATAACCGTATTTTTTGAGGACCTCCCAGAGCCCGAGGACTGCCGCTTCGTCGAGCCAATCCTCGAGACCGGGCGCCTGAGCTTTCATCAGGGGACCTCCCAGCCCCCGGAAGCGAGCCTCGGGCAGTCGCTGGCGCAGGGCGTTTAGAAGCTCGGCCCCATGGGTGTCGCCGCTGACTTCGCCCGCGACGAAATAGAGGTCGGGATTCACGCCAGCGGGCTGCCTTCTTCGGCGATCATTCGGGTGATCTCGACGGCCACTTCGAGGGCCGCAGCGGCTTCGGCGCCGGAGACCTTCGGTCGTTCGCCTCTGGCGACACAGTCGATAAAGCTCTGCAGTTCCAGACGCAGGGGTTCCTCGCGCTCGACGGTGACTTCCTCAGGCAGAATCTGACCGTCGACGCGCCGGAAAATCTTTCCGTTCTGCGCCTGGTAATCGAGGGACATGTATGTGTCGTGCTGGAAGACGCGGATTTTGCGCATCTTCTCCGGGCTGATCCGGCTGGACGTGATGTTCGCGACGCAGCCGTTTTCGAAGCGGATCCGGGCGTTGGCGATGTCCTCACGGGTGGTCAAGACCGGCACGCCGACGGCATCGATCGAGGCGATGGGCGATTTGACCAGGTGCAGCACGATTTCGAGGTCGTGAATCATGAGATCGAGGACCACGCCGACGTCGATGCTGCGGTTTGGGAATGGGGAGAGGCGGTGGACCTCGATGAATTTGGGGGCGGTGAGGCGGGATTCGAGGTGGTCGAGGACGGGATTGAATCGCTCGATGTGACCCACCTGAAGCAGGCGATCGTGCCGGTGGGCGAGTTCCACCAACGCCGCGGCGTCTTCGGGGTGATTGGCGATCGGTTTCTCGATCAGGCAATGGACACCGCCGGCCAGGAGTCGCGAACCGATCTCGCGATGGGTGAGCGTCGGAGTGGCGACTGAAGCGGCGTCGACCAGGCCGATGAATTCATCGAGCGAAGCGGTGGCTTTGGCGCCGTATTTGGTGGCGAATTCGGCGGCGCGAGCGGGATCGGTGTCGAAAACGGCGGTCAGCTCGGCATTCGGGACCTCCGAATAGACCCGGGCGTGGTTGTGTCCGATGGAACCGACACCGACGACGCCGGCGCGGACGGTGGGAGGAGGATTGGGTGCGTCGTTCATGGCGAGTTTTTGGGGGAGGCGAGGGCGTGGAGGCTGATCCGGTATTTCCGGCAGAGGCGCTCGACTTCATCGCGGTCGAGCAGGAGGGTTTTGCCGGCTTCGACGACGACGGCGTTGATACCGTGGGACCTGGCCGTGTCGAGCGTGGCGGGGCCGATGCATGGGACATCGAAGCGGAGGTCCTGGTTCGGTTTCGACACTTTGACGACCATGGCTTTGCCGCGTCCGAGTTGGCCGCCGCGTTCGATGGCGCGATTCGTTCCCTCGAAGGCCTCGACGGCAAGGACGGTGCCGTTTTTGACCACGATCGTCTGGCCGATGTCCATCGCGCTGACGGCTTTGGCAATGCCGAACGCCCACACGGCACCGGCCTGCTGGGAATCGTCCAGGACAGGGCCGAAGACCGGGCCCGAGGCCGGGAGGAAATCGTCGAGGTAAGTCAGGGCGGAGATCAGGTCGATGCCCTCGGCGGCGAGTTCGTCCGCGATCGCGCCGAAGATGGATTCCGCGTTGCGCTGTTTGAGGCGGCCGAGGAGCTTTAGGGTGCGGAGGTCTGGGCGGAGGTTGAAGAGATTGGAGGGAGCGATTTGGCCCACCATGACGGCCTTTTCGATGCCTTCGTCCTGGAAATAGCGGATCATGCGGGTCAGTTCGCCGACCCGGAACCACTGAAGATCATCGACGTGATCGGCCAGGATGGGGTCGGTTTCGTCCCGGAAAGCGGCCGCGACGAGTTTGGGCACGCCGGCTGAGCGGGCTGCGCGAGCGAAGGTCCCGGGGTAAACGCCGTTCCCGGAGATCATGCCGATGGCTGGATGGACTTCCCACATGCGCAACTGTCAGGGGTGCCCGACCGTAGGGGGACAGAGTCATGGCTGCAACCTACAAGCGTGCGATCCACTGGTTTCGACGAGACCTCCGCATCACCGACAACACGGCGCTTTCGGCGGCCATCCTGGCTGCCGAAGAGGTGGTGCCGGTTTACGTCGTCGGCAACTGGAAAGGGGAACATGCTTGGACGGGGGCACCGCGTCAGCAGTTTCTCTGCGAGTGTCTGGCTGCGCTCGAAGGAAACATCGAGAGTTTGGGCGGGCGGATGCTCTTTCGGCGCGGGAAGGCGATCGAAGTGTTGGAGAAGCTCGTCAAGGAAAGCGAAGCCGGGGCGGTGTTTTGGAACCGAGACCCGGATCCGTTCGGCCAGGGGGTGGACAAGGCGTTGCACCAACTGTGCCGCAAGCTGGGGATCGATGCTCACCCCTGCAAGGACCACGTGCTGCACGAACCGGACGAGGCTCTGACGCAGAGCGGGGATCCGTTCCGGGTTTACACGCCCTACAGCCGGGTGTGGCGCGCGTTGGATAGATCGGAGCCGGGAGGGAAACCCAAGCGTTTGGCAACGCCGGAGGGCTTGGCCACGGATCCCTGTCCGGCGCTCGAGACGTGGGGTTTGGACAAATGCGAGGCCGATATCTTACGCGGCGGAGAGCGAGCGGCCCGGTCCCGGATGAAAAAGGCGCTCGAAGGCCCCCTTCGGCAGTATGGGAATAGGCGAAACACGCCCGCGGGACAAACGACCTCGCGATTGAGCCAGGACCTGCGATTCGGGCTGATCTCGATTCGGGAGCTTTACCAGCGCTGCGAGAAAGCGGCGCGGGAGGCGGAGAGCGCGTCGGTTCGGAAGAGTTTTGGCAGTTTCATTGGGGAACTGGCTTGGCGGGAATTCTACATGGCGATCCTGGCGCACTGGCCCGAGGTGTTAGAGGAGGAATTCAATCCGAAGTGGCGAGGGTTGACCTGGGAGGAGGCGGATGAGCGCTTCGAACGGTGGAAGCATGGCGAGACGGGATTTCCGATCGTGGATGCCGGGATGCGGGAGCTGAAAGCGACCGGGTTCATGCACAACCGGCTTCGAATGATCGTGGCGATGTTTCTCACGAAAGACCTCCGGATCGACTGGCGTCACGGGGAGCGCTATTTCATGCAGGCGCTGGTCGATGGAGAGATCGCCAGCAACAACGGCGGCTGGCAGTGGTCGGCCGGGACGGGAGCGGATGCGGCCCCCTACTTCCGGATTCAGAATCCCTGGACCCAATCGGAGAGGTATGACAAGCGGGGCGAATACATCAAGCAATGGGTCCCGGAGCTGGCCGAAGTCGATCCAAGCCGGTTGCATCAACCTCCGGGAACCGGGAAGGCGCTGGTGGATGGCTATCCGGCGCCGATGGTGAATCATGCCGAAGAGCGCAAGGCCACCCTGGACTGGTTCGCCGCTCACAAGGAGAAAGCCGAGGGCTAACGGGTGGGAGGTTGCGTCCACTGATTTTGCTGGGAGGTTGACTGGGGGAGCGGCGGGAGCGATGCGCATCGAAAGCCAGATTCAACTGCAATGGGTTCTATTCTGGTCGGTGCACGATACCTGCTTCGGGAGGATGGCGACGGTCGAGACCGCTGATGGGGTCATCGCGGCCTGCGGATTTGCCGATGACGAGCAGGAACTCTCGCGCTGGCAGCGGGAGGTGCGAGAGCTATGGCCGGAATCGAAGCTCTCCGAGGGTGGAGCGGTGGCGGGAAAGGTCTTGGAGGCGTGGTTCGACGGTGAGGATCCGGCGGCGACCTTGCAGGTGCGCGGGAATGAACTGCAAATCCACGTTTGGGAAGCCTTGGCGACGATTCCGATGGGGGAAGTTTTGAGTTATGGTCAGTTGGCGGAGCGGGTGGAGCGCTTTCATGCCTATCGAGCGGTGGGGCAATGCGTGGGACGGAACCGTCATGCGCTCCTGGTGCCTTGTCACCGCGTCATGAGAGCCGACGGCGGTCTGGGCGGATATCACTGGGGTGAAGAGCGCAAGAAGCGGATTCTGGAATGGGAACGCGATCGAGCGACAGGGCAACCTCCCGAATGAGAAGACCTCCAAAAAGTTGGTTGCGTCATCGCCGGGTCATCCTGTAGAAGGAAAGAGGATGAAATCGGCTTTTTGTTTGACGCCAAAACTTTTCACGGCTTTTGCCCTTTGCCTGCTTTTCGGGGGGATTGCTCACCTTCGCGGGGACGAACCGACGGAGCCCCTGACCTTCGCAACCGGGGAGAACGCCCTTTTGAAGAAGATTTTTGGCGGTCCGAAGACGGCCGGTGAGGAGGAAGCTGCTGGGAAGGGGACCGCTTACAACCCGAAGTATGGGCTACCCACTTTCGCGGAAAGTTTGGCCCTCGATGCCGAAGGCGGATCGGGGAACCGCGGGGAACTCGTGCTGACGCCTTTCGAACCGAATCCCGCGCGAGTTCGCGAGCCTCGGATTCGTTCCCGGCCCGCCGCGGAGAAGCGGAAGGCAAATAGCGAGAAGGTCGAACCTGCCGAACCGCCGCGTTTAGAGCGGGATCTGCCCTCTTTCGCGGAGAGTCTCGCGATCGAAGAAGGGGATTCCGCTGCGGTCACTTTGAAAAAGTTTGAGCCGACGCGCCGGACCTCCCGGTGAGACGAGGCACGCAAAGCGGGACAATTCGCCTGGACGTCCCGCCAATTTTTGGGTAGGAGCCAGGGAGACGCCGATCAATTTATGATGAAAATTCGCACTTCACTTGCCGCTTTGGGGATCATTCTTGCGCTGGAGGCTCCTGCCCTCGCTCAGGATGTGGTCATCGATCAGTTTGGAACCGAGTATGCGCCGGAACTGGTGCCGAACGCACACCGGTATGCCGCTCGCGGTGGAACCAGTGGCCCGATCGATCCGATGACGGCTAGCGGCAGCCAGATGCTGGTGCCAGCGCTCGAAGGCATCGTGGTGCTCTCGAGCCACGACGCGGTTCAGGCTCGTGGCATCAGTGGGATTCAAGGGATTTACTATTCCGACGACAACTTTCCGCCTCGGGCCGGGAATCTCCTCGCCGGCTATCTCGGGAAGCCCGTCACGAAGGACATGCTCAAGGCGATGATTCGCGACACCAAACGAGGCTATGGCGCTCTTTGGCGAAACGTCGACGTCAGTTTTCCAAAGCAAAACGTCGCGACCGGAGTCGTCCAAATCGTGGTCGTCCGGGGTGGAAAGGGCTGACGGGAGGGCTTTCTGGACGAGGCCGACGATCAACCGTTGCCTGCGGGCGAGTCACCGCGACTGGATTACGGGGAGGCGTTCCGTGAGGACGTGGCTTTGACGCTAACGGAGATTGGTCAGTGGACCATGCCGTTTGGAAAATACGGGCCGGAGCATTTTCCTCCGAACGGCGTTCCCATCTACGATCTTCCTTGGGACTACCTGCACTGGTTTGCGACTCGCGGCTTTCCGAAGGGGCGGTTGGGCGAGCTTTTGGAGATCATCTACCACCTCAAGGAAGATGGTTCCGACGAGGTGTTCGATCCTTTCCGCCGGGCCAAAGGCGGACGCCACGGCTTGCGTAAGGCGGCTTTCAGGCCACGCAGCCAGACGTTCGACGAGGGATCGAGCGGATGATGCGGCGGGCGGCGCATCGATCGATACAGTGCTTCGTAGGACTGCATGCAGCGCGGCATGCTGAACAAGCGTTCAACGCGCTCCCGCGCTCTCGCCCCAAGCTTCTGGCGTTCGAGGGCGGGCAGGGTCAGGATTTCCTCCCAAATTTCGGCCTGAACTCTCGGGACGCCGGGACGGGTCAAACGACCGGTGTTTCCGATGATCTGGCGGCAATCGCCGACCTGCGTGGCCACACAGGGCACGCCGCAAGCCATGGCTTCTCCCAACACGAGCGGAAAGGCCTCGCTGACCGAGGTGAGAACCGCACAATCCAGGGCATTGTAGACCGCGAGCATGTCCGAGCGTGGACCGATGAGATGAAAGTGGCTGGGTCGGGGCGAACGCGCCATCCACTCGCGGCCTTCCTGGTAGGAGCGATCGAGCCCGCGTCCGCAGAGGACGAAGTGGGCGCGAGGCAGACGCCTTTGAAGATGCAAGCAGGCGCGGAAGAAGGTCGCAAAATCCTTCTCCGGCGTCAGGCGACCAACGATTCCGATGACGGGAGCTGCCTCGGGAATCCCCAGTTCCTCGCGCAAAGCATGGCCGGCTTCCGGATCGGGATAGAACCTGGCCGTGTCGGTGCCATTTGCGATCAACTCCATCTTCCGGCGTGGGAATCCTCGGTGGCAGTGGAATTCCCTGACCGTTGCGGAGCACGACACGATGCGCTCCGGCAATAGGTGCGCCAGAGGCGGCAGCAGGCGTGAAAGGGCGGCGAGCTGCCATGAGTTCTTGCGCGTTTGACTCACCCCGGAGTGGATGGCCCAAAGGACGGGCGGGTTTCCAGCCAGTTTCGCTGCCAGGGATCCGAGCAGCATGGCATGGGCCAGCCAGCATTGAACCAGGGCGGGTTTCCAGTCGCGAATCAGCGTCCGCATCTGGTGAAATCCGGAGATGAGCGAGACCGGCGAAGTGATGTGAAGGGCTGCTACGAAATCGGCACCCGCGAGGCGGAGGCGGTCGGCGAGGTCGCCTTCATCCGTCAGACAGATGACAGCGTGTTCGAACGCGGCTGGGTCGGTCGACTCCACCGTCCGGCAGAGCATGGTTTCCGCGCCGCCGGTGCGGAGCCCAGTGATGATATGAAGCACTCGGGTGGCCATGGGCTTGCCTTCGATTCAGGCCGCCAGGCGGCGACGGACGGCATGGTTCACATCGAGCATCCACTTGAAGGCGCCGGACGCGACGACGTCGACGTACTCGCGGCGATTTCCGGTGCTGAAACGCTTGAGCAGGAAAGGATCCGCTTCGCTATCGTTGAGTCCCTGTTCGGTGAGGAGGGCGCATTGGAAACCGAGTTCTTCGACCAGCTTTTTGGTGTCGGAATGGTGATCGCCCTGATGACCGTTGGGATAAGAAAAGAGCGGGCGTTCGATTCCGAGTTTGGCGTTGAGGAGGTTCAGACAGGTCTCCAGCTCCAGGCGAGCAGTGGGTATTGAACAGCGTCCCAGAATTCGATGGGTGTGAGTGTGGCCTCCCATCGTGATCAAACCACCCGCATTCATTTCGCGAGCCTGGTCCCAGGTCATGGGCCGATAGAATTCGGGTGGATCCGGACAGTGGAAGAGCGAGGTCTCGAGGGTTTCTTCGAGCATGCCGACCTGGCGATGGAGAATTTCCTGGGGCAGACCCTTCACGATCGGGAGGAGATCCTTGAAGAACTGCCGCCGTTCTTCCGGGGTGCCGAGGGGGTATTCGATCGTGGCCCCGGCGTTCGTCATCGAAACCGCCTCGACGGTGGTGTGCCCGATGGCATACTCGAGCCGGTCCCACCACAACCAACTGCGGTGATGAACAAAGTCGGTGGCCAAGAAGACCGTGGCTGGCAGTTCGTAACGCTCCAGGATCGGTTTCGCCAGGGTGTAGTTCGATTCGTATCCATCGTCGAAGGTCAGGACGACGGAGCGTGGTGGAATGGGGACGCCATCCCGAAGATGATCCACGGCGCGCTGCAGGGAGATGACCGAGTAATTGCGGGCAAGTAGATCACAAATCTGCTCCAAATCGTGTTCTTGGATATGAATACCCTCCGTGTTTCCGATTCCGTCTGGATTAGGGTCGGTCGTGACGCCATGGAGCATGAAAACGCAGAAGGCTTTTCTGCGATGCGGGCGGGCCAGGACAGGGACTCCGGAATGGGAGAGGATCGATACGGCCGAATCGATCAGTTTTCGCTTCGTGATCATGAGCTTTGGGAGGGAGTGAATACAGGAGCGCTCGAGAAGGTGATAGCGGATGGACGAAGGAGACGAATCGAAAGATGATGCTTCGTCATGAGAACGCTGGCCGCGAATGCCGCAAAGAGATAGGCGTGGTTTCCTAGCAGGGACTGTGCGAGGGCAATGTAGGCAAAGAGCGGCACCAGGATCAGGACGCCGTAGCCCCGGGAGAGCGCGCACTTGATCGAGAGGATTCCCAGAAAAGCAGCGAAGGTGAGCGCGCCAACGATTCCGTTATCGATCCAGACGGTGACCAGTTGGTTATGTGGTTGGTAAAGGGTCGATCCGGCGCCGGTTCCATGCCCAAATAGGGGTGCCTCCGAGATCCCTGCCCAGCCATCCGCCAGATCCTTGAGCCGTTCCTGCGATTGCACGGCCTCCACATCGCCCGAGAAGAGAGCCGACAATCGCCGTTGCGCGTTCTCGTCGGTTTGCCCATTGGAGCTGGCACTTCCCATGAGATAGGTGACGACCGCGACGAAAACAGGGAGCGCGAGGACGGCGCAGAGCAACAGTTTTGAAAAGTGCCTTTTTAGATTGATGGCAACGAAGACCAGAGCAATGAGAAGAAACACGAGGAATCCCCCCCTGCTCAGCGTAGGCAGGACACTCAACCCCGTGATCAGCAGCATGGAGGCGTTGAGCCAGAAGCGCTGGTTCAGTGTCAGGAAAACAGCGAGCATGAGATTCATGACCATGCATGCATCGTTTGCATCTCCCGGGAACCCGGCGAGACGTCCCTCGACCGTCGTGAAACTCATGAACCCCGCAGATTCGACTCCGATGGAGAAGGAAACGGTCAAGATGGTGGCGCCACTCAACAGGAGCAACGGCCCCGGTCCATTTCTGAGGAGAACACCGATCACGGACAGTGCGACGAGAGCCGAAAAGAAGCTGGCCCCCAATCCCATGACCGCCTCTTGATGCCCATCGGGAAAGAGATAGCGCTGGAACGCGGCCGCGTCGGTTAAGCGGAAGAGAAGAAGACTCAATAGCAGAAGCGCCGCCTTGGATAGCTCGATGCCTTTGAAGACACTCCAAACCAACAGGATCAACCCCAGCGAGGCCAGGTAGTAGAGCGGCCGGATTGGAAAGAGCCCATCGCCGTAGAGCGCGGGAACGAGGTGGCTTGTGTAAGGGACGAGAAGGGCAAGTGCCAGAAAGATGAAACGCCGGTCGGGAGTTTCGGTCCACACCACGCCGGTCAGGCTGGGCTGGCGGGATAGAGGTGAGGTGGAGATTTGACGACTCACTTCCCGGTCCGATTAGCGGGCTCCCTTCATGGCCGAGCCGATGGTTCGAATCAGGATATTGAGATCCAGTTCGATGGATGCGGTTTTTACGTAGTAGAGATCGAAAGCGAGCTTGCACCGGGCATCGGTGATGCTCGAGCCGTAGGGATAGTGGATTTGTGCCCACCCGGTGAGTCCTGGCCGAACCAGGTGACGCTTGTCGTAAAATGAAATCTTTCGTGACAGATCGCGGACGAACTCTGGCCGTTCGGGGCGGGGACCAATGAAGGCCATGTCCCCGCGGAGAATGTTCCAGAACTGCGGCAACTCATCGATGCGGGATTTGCGGAGAATCTGTCCCACCCAGGTGATGCGGGGATCGGACTGAGAGGCCCACTGAGCGCCGTCTCGCTCGGCGTCGATCCCCATGGAGCGCAGTTTGTAGATGCGGAAAGGGCGGTTGTAACGGCCAACGCGTTGCTGGCTGTAAAAGATGGGCCCCGGACCCTCGAGGCGAATGGCAAGTGCAGCCAGTCCGACCAGTGGCGCGGCGAAAACCAACCCCGAAAGCGCCAGCGCGATGTCCATGCCACGCTTGACGGCCAGATAGAAGGGATGATTTCCGGCGATGGAATGCTCGAGGAACCATAGTTCGTCGATCTCGTCGAGAGGGATCTGCCGGTGGTAAGTCTGGACGAATTCGGTGTAGGAAACGACCCGGCTACCTAAATCAATGGTGTCAAGCAGTGCCCCGAGCACGCAAGCCGGCGACGCCGATTGGAAGACAATGAGGTCGAAGTCCCGATCGCTCAGCCATTCCGTCAGCGATGGTGAAGCATTGGCCGAACGGTCAGGGATGATTTCACCACCCGTGCTGTTCGCCGACGGAAGAACCCCGGGGTCCACCCGAGAGGCGGGATCGAGTCCTTCAGCCGCTTCGGTGCAGAGCGTGTGGACTTGGAACGGCGCGCGATTCCTGTCGATGAACTCGGAGGCGTTGTCGCAGAAGTCGGGGTCGCCGATCAGACAGATCCGTGGAGCGCGATGATGGATCAGCTGGCGAAAGGCGAGACGCGAGGCCGCCAGAGCCGGGAAGAGAAAGGCCGCGGTCAATGCCTGAGCTGCCGCCGGAATCGAGAGGGAGGGGAGCACGAGCGAGGCCAAACCCGTGCAAAGGGCCGCCAACGTGGTGGTGAGCACGAGTTGTCCCAGGGCGATCCGGAGAGAGGTTCTTTGCCGTGGGTTGCCCGCATCCAGGATTCGGGCGGCCAGCGGCGTTGCCGCGGACAGGAAAATCAGATGGGGGAGAAGGGAGGC
>CAZCRA010000002.1:15157-95241 GCA_964500945.1 uncultured Verrucomicrobiales bacterium
GGGAGGCATGACCGTTACCCCCAAAGGACAGCACAGCGTGGGCCGCGGCGACGCTAATGGCCGCCAGCGAGACATCAATGATGAACCAGAGCGATTCGGGGCACTGGGCGACCGCGCGGGCGAGCAGACTCGCTGTGTGCTCGTAAGCCGAGTGCCGGGGCAAGGGGCGGAAAGGGGCAGCGGCGGACGACATGAGAGGGGGCGGCGAGCGGGCATGCAAAGAAACGCACACCCGAAATATCTAGAAATTCTGGAAAATAGATAAAGCATAACTTTGAGAATTTCCAGATTTTCTTTGCTCCTGCTGCGGATTCGGGAAGCCTGGAAGCGTCCGTGAGGTCTCAAGTGCTGCGGGAGCAGGAGTCTCAGCCTCGAGCCTCGCGTCCGATCGCTTCGGTGTAGGCGTCTTCGAGCGCGGCGATTTGCCGTTCCGCATCGAAGTTTTCCAAGACCGAGTGGCGTGCCGAGATGGAATACGCGGGAAGAGGTTCGAGGCCGGTGAAAAAGCGTTTCAATGCCGCAGCGAGGTCGTGAGGAGAGCGTTCTGGGACGAGCCAGCCGTTGCGAGCATGCAGAACGGCTTCGGGGATCCCGCCATGGACGGTCGCCACGACCGGCAAGCCACTGGCCATGGCTTCGAGCATGGCGTTGGGAATGCCTTCGCGGTCGCCTTCGGCCGTTGTTTCGCTCGGGTGAAGGAAGAGGTGGGCGCGATCGAACTGTTTCCGCAAACCGATCTGATCGACCCATCCTTCGAGTTGGACGTGGTCTTCGAGGTCGAGGTCCCGGATGGCGGAACGGATGCCATTCCCGGCCGGTCCGCTACCGCATATGGAGAAGGTGAACTTTGGGAACTCCTGTCGAAGGATTGCCAGGGCCTGCAGGGTGGTGAGAATTCCCTTCTTCTCGATCAGGCGGCAGGCTTGGACGAGGCGCCATCGACCATCGCTGGGAGGTTGGCGGATGGCGTGCGGCACGTATTTCAGCGGGATGGGTGTGCGGTTCAGGCGCAGGAGGGCCTCCGGAACCCCCTCGGCGGCCAGGGCATTGAGAAGGGATTGGCTCCGCCCGAGAATGAGGCGTGCGCGGAGAAGGAGTTCCAGATAGGCCTCCTTATCGGCGGGACCGGCGCTGGCGAGGCGAGCCACGTCGACGCCGTGGAAGGAGACCACGAAGGGGCAAGGACACCGCTCTAGAATGGTGCGGTAAGTCCAGGCCTTGTGGCCATAGTAGACGTGGACCAGGGCGGGTTGGAGTTTCTCGAGTCGCGGCAGCAAGTCGTAGGGCAGGTAGGGTTCCACGTCCTTCTCGATCCGGAAGGGTGGGGGCCACTGTTTCCTGACATATTTGAACCAGAACCGCAGGAGGAAATTCCCCCGGGGTTTGGGACGCGGAAGCTTGGTGAGGGTCTCGACGGGTTCGAAAGGGAAGGCGGCCTCATTTCGCCGTTCTTCGGTGAACACCCTGGTTTTGAAGCGCCGCAGGCCGGTGATCTGCCGGTAAATGCTGAGCATTTCAGGCTTGAGGAACGTCCCGCAGACGCTGGCGACGAGGGGCGGTTCGTGGGGCGATGCCGGGGGCGGCGATTCGGCCATGGAGGAGGTTGAGCTCAAAACGAGTGAATTTTCACGTTGCAACCGGCAAGAAAGGTGATTGTTTCCGGCTTCCGCAAAAGATGACCGAAAGTCCCAGGGAGGGACGGTAAGAGAAAACCATGACTGAATCAGCCATTGATGTATCCCAGTTTCGTCTCCATGAAGGAGATACCGGAAGTGCGGATATTCAAATCGCGCAACTGACCGAGCGCATCAACCACTTGACGGAGCATCTGTCGGGCCACCGGAAAGATTTTTCTTCCCGGCGCGGTCTACTTCGCTTGGTGGCGCGCCGGCGCAAGCTGCTGGACTATGTGGCAGCTAGTGATCCTGAGCGCTACGCCAAGCTGGTGGAAGGGCTGAAATTGCGACGCTGAGCGGCGGCGCAATTCTCTTGGATCGGGTTCCGTTCGCAAAGCGGGATGGGAACTCCGATCGGGCCGCCAAAGGCGCGGTTCCCCGGTTTACCCTTTTACGGGAGAACCTGAAAAGCAATGACGACGACGATTGAACGTGAGGAGGCCCAAGTGGGGTCGCACTCCCTGACCTTCGAAACAGGGAAAATTGCCAAATTGGCAGATGGGGCCGTAGTGGTCGGGATGGGTGAAACCGTGGTGCTCGTCACCGCGGTCTCCCAACACAGCATTCGCGAGGGGCAGGATTTCTTTCCGCTCTCCGTGGAATACAAAGAGAAGGCGGCCGCTGCGGGACAATTTCCAGGCGGATTTTTTAAGCGCGAAGGCCGACCGACCGAGAAAGAAATCCTGACTTGCCGGATGACGGACCGTCCGCTGCGTCCGCTCTTCCCGAAAGGTTATTTGTATGACACTCAGATCATCGCCCTCCTTCTGAGTGCTGATGGCGAGAACGATGCCGATGTCCTCGCCATGAATGGGGCCTCGGCCGCGCTCTGCGTTTCGGACATCCCATTTGCGGGACCGATCGGAGCTGTGAGGGTGGGCCGCGTGGATGGGGAGTTCATTGCAAACCCGACGCACAGCGAGCGGGAGAATTCTGATGTCGATTTGGTTTACGTGGGAACGCGGAACGAGGTCATCATGATCGAGGGGGCTGCCGACGAATTGCCTGACGAGGAGTTTAAGAAGGCGCTGGAGTTTGCCCAGGCGAGCGTGGTGCCCTTGGTGGAAGCGCAAGAGGAACTGGCTCGGAAGGCCGGCAAAGCGAAGCGCGAAGTGGAACTGCTGACGATCGACGAAGGCTTGTCGGAAGCCATCCGCGAAATCACGGGTAACCGGCTCGACGAAGCCCTTTTTCTCACCGATAAGACGGAGCGGGGCAAGGCGCTGGGGGAACTTCGGAAAGAGGTCGCGGAGAAATTGCCGGAGCGCTACCCGGACGCCACGGATTTCGAGGTCGACTCGGCCTACGATGCCCTTCAGATGAACCGGCTGCGAACGGTCATTCTGGAGCAGGGAAAACGCCTGGACGGACGCGGAGCGGACGAGATCCGGCAGTTGACAGCAGAAGCGAACGTCTTGCCGCGCGTTCACGGCTCTGCGTTGTTTTCGCGGGGCGAAACGCAGGCCTTGGCCATCACGACCCTGGCTCCGGCGGATGAAGCTCAGTATTTCGACAACTACACGGGCGGCGAGGATACGAAGCGGTTCCTGCTACACTACAATTTTCCGCCGTTCAGCGTGGGTGAAACCGGACGGATGGGCGGATTGAACCGGCGGGAGATCGGGCACGGAGCGCTGGCAGAGCGATCCATTGAGCCGGTGATTCCGGACGAGGCGGAATTCCCCTATGCGATCCGGGTGGTGAGCGAGATCATGGAGTCCAACGGTTCCACTTCGATGGCGTCGGTCTGTTCTGGATCGATGGCGTTGATGGCGGCCGGCGTACCTCTGCGCAAGCCGGTGGCTGGAATTTCCTGTGGGCTGGTGACACAGCGCGAGAACGGAAAGATCGCGAAATACGTCAGCCTGGTCGACATCATCGGGCAGGAAGATTTCTTCGGCGACATGGACTTCAAACTTTGCGGGACTTCGGACGGCGTGACGGGATACCAGCTGGACCTGAAACTCCCCGGGATCCCGCTGTCGATCCTCTTCGAAGCCATCGACAAGACCTGTGACGGTCGCAAGAAGGTGCTCGAGGTGATGAACCGGGCGATCGACGCTGCGGGGCAACTCAGCCCGCACGCTCCGCGCATTGAGACCGTTAAGATCGACCCTGAGAAGATCGGTGAGTTGATCGGGCCGGGTGGCAAGAACATCAAGGCCATTCAGGCCGAGTCCGGTGCGGAGATCAATATCGCCGACGATGGTCGGGTGAGCATCTACGCGTCCAAGCAGGAGGCTCTGGAGCGCGCCAAGGAGCTCGTCGAGCGGGTGAGCAAGGAAATCGAGGTCGGAGAGACCTACTTCGGCAAGATCGTATCGACCACGAATTTTGGCGCCTTCATGGAGGTCTTTCCCGGCAAGGACGGGATGATCCACATCTCGGAACTCGCTGATTTCCGTGTGAAAACGGTCGAGGACGTGGTGAAGAAAGGCGATATGGTTTGGGCCAAGTGCATTGGCATCGATGACAAAGGCCGGGTGAAACTCAGCCGCAAAGAAGCGATGAAAGAGCGCGCGGATGCCGAGGAAAAGGGCGCCGCTCCCGCTGCCGAATAGCGACTCGACCGCCGTGAGACCGCACCCGTTTTCATTGCGCCAGCCGCATGGCGGGCTGCGATCGTTGGGGAGGTGGGCATGAAGCTCTGGGAAGCGTTGGCGCTGATCGTCTTGATCTGGGCCGCGCTTTATCTCCCTTTTCTGGGAAGTGGCGAGCTTCGCGGCGAGGAAGCCCGCCGGATCCTCCCAGCCCGGACCATGTTGGAAAACGGGGACTGGATCGTTCCCCGGGTGGGTGGGGAGCTTTACAGCCGGAAACCGCCCTTCATCAACTGGTCCATCGCTGCGTCTTTTGCGGCGACGGGCGTGCAGAACGAATGGACGGCACGACTGCCAAGCGTCCTGTTTCTGCTGCTGTTGGCGTTGACCACGGTTCTTTCCCTTCGCCATCGCCTTGGTGTCCGCGGGGCGTTCGCGGCGGGATTGGTGGCGATCAGCTATGTGGCAATTCTGGACAAGGGGCACACGGCTGGGATCGACCCGATGTATGTGGCGCAAACCGGAATGGCATGGGTGCTGTTCCTGGGTTGGTGGGACAGGGGCAGGCCGTGGTTGGCTTACACGATTCCGTGGACGCTCCTGGGATTGGGTCTATTAACCAAAGGGCCACTGCATCTTCTCTTCTTCTACCTGGCGGTGGGCTTGACGTTGTTTTTTGCCAAGCGACGCATCGAACTGGTCAAACCTCCGCATTTCGTGGGACTGGCCCTGATGTTGGCGGTTTTCATCCCGTGGATGCAGGCGCATCTGGCGCGGACCGAAAGCAAGGGGGAGAGCGGAGGGGTTTGGCTGGAGCAACTCACGGGGCGGCTGCAATACCAGTCGATCGATTGGGGCGGCTGGATTTCGCATCCTTTCGAGATGGTGCTGAACTTCATGCCGTGGACGGTTCTTCTCGTGGCGGCGCTTTGGTGGACGCGGGAGCAGTGGGGAAAGCTGGATTACGAAAAAGACCGTTGGTCCGCAGCGATGCGTGGGAGCCGTTGGGCTTTGATGGCGGGAGTCGCTCTCTTGTGTCTGACACCCGAGGGACTGCCACGATACGTGATGCCGCTTTATCCCATCGCGGCGATCGTGGTGATCGATGGTTGGCAACGCCTCGAGGGCAAACGCCGGGTCTGGCTGGAGACCGGTTGGGCAAAGGTGAACGCGTGGGGAGCTCTCGCCCTTGGGATTGCCGCGATCGTAGCCGGCGTGGCGGTTCCCTTGACGACGCCTTACCTGAGCCATTGGCTGGGTTTGGTGGCTGGGGCATTAAGCGCTGGTTTGCTATGGACCATTCACTCGAGCTTCCCACGCCAGCTTTTGGTCCGGAGCACGCTCATCATGGCGGTCGCCGGGAGTTTGGTTTTGTTTTTTGGGGCCGCGATCGAGAAAAAGCAGGCGCTGTTTCGCCCGCTGGCGGTGGAATTGAACGAAGCGGTTCAGGATGATGATTTGCCCCTGGTGTTCTTCGATCCAGGACATCTCAGATTTCTCTTTTACGTCCACCGCCCCTACGAAGAGATCGCCAGGGCGTCGCAGCTTCCGAAGAAGAACTGTTATTTTTTCATCCAGCCGGAAGACCTGCAAAAGGAGAAGCTGCAGCGTTATCTGGCGGAATTTGAACACCGGGAACTTGGGCGCTATCACTGGGAAGACCGGGACTTTGTTTTGTTTCGATTGACCCCGCTTCAGCCATGACACGTTTGATTGAGAAGGTGCCGCAGCCCATCCGCCGAGACCTGCGGCTGAGTTGGAAGGGGATGATGCGGCGATTGAGGTCGTGGAAGTGGCCGGCGCTCATTCTAACCATCGCTGTGGCTCTGGTGGCGTTCTTTTTGATTTTCCCAAATGACCGTGAGTGGTTTCGATGGATCCGGGGCGACATGGATCCTGAGCTTCGGGAGTTCGCGCAGGCGGTCGGTGGACTCGGCAGTTATGCGCAATACAACCTCGCCGTGGTGCTCGGGCTCTGGTTGGCGGGGAAAATCTGGCGCTCGCGTTCCCTGCAACGCCTGGCGGCGGTGGTCGTCGTGACAACGGTGGCGGCCGGATTATTCTGCAACGTGTTCCGCTTCGGCCTGGGACGAGCACGTCCCTTCACCGGCGAAGAGCCGATGCAGTTTTACGGTCCTCAGATTCACGCGAAGTACCACGGATTCCCTTCCGGACACACTTCCACTGCCTTTGGAACGGCGATTCCCATTCTGATGGTTCGTCCGGAGATCGGAGTGCCTGTGACGGCTTTTGCGGGGCTGATGGGGTGGGCGAGGATTTACGACAAGGCGCATTATCCAGGCGACGTGCTGGTGGGGGCCTACATTGGCACGCTCTTTGGCATGGCAGGGGGTCTACCGCTGAGGCGGGTGCTCAAACGCGGGCGCCGGCTTCGTAAGTCTCGAAAAAAGCAACCCGGTTGAAGCCGTCCATCCGGAAAGTCACCGCTCCGTTATTTCGCCGGCTTCGTCCTTTGGGATCACGATGAGTAGCTCGACCCAACTGCTTCGGGCGACATTCAAGCCACGCACGATCTCGAAATCGAACAGGGCGGCCTCGAGTTCCCGATAAACCGGATCACGGAAGTCGTTGTCGGGTTCGGTTTTCAGCCCTCGATTCGAGAACAGCGAACTGATCTGACTTTCCAACCGCCATTCGCGAAGGAGGAAAATGGCTGTTCGCTTCTTCTTCGGTTTAGAGACCCAATGAGCAGCCGTGGCGATTTCCTCGGGTTTCCCTCGCCATTCCCAGGGATGGCCGGCGTAGAAGACAAGGCTGGGTTCCTGAAAAAACCACGCTCGCCGCTCGACGAATTCCCGTCCCGAAGCCTGCCAGTGCGCCTGGGCGTCCACCACGGGATGGACGCTGCGCAAGGCGTTCGAGAAGGTCGTCAGCAGGACGACGGATGGGATGAGACTGATCCAGAGGAAACTGGGTCGCCCCAGGCGAACGGCCAACGCGATCAAAGCGAGGATGGCGAGGAAGGATCCGCCGATGATGAGGATGAGGCGGAGCTTGGCCAGGTCACCCTCTGCGGATAGGCTCGACATGGCGCCAATCCAAGCGATGGACAGGACGAAGATCGTTCCCGTGACACACCAAAACCAGGCCCGGAACCGCTGCCTTAATGGTTCGAGCCCTCCGCGAAAGAGAAGCAGGAAAAAGGCCGGGAAGCCCGGCATGATGTAGTGAGGCAACTGCGTCGAGTAGAAGGCGAAGATCAGGAGAGGGGAGAGAAACCATGCCAACAAGAGGGCGTGGACCGGATTTTCGCGCATCTCGAGCCGCGCGAAGGCCAGGGGTAGGAACGCACTCCATGGAAACAGCGAGAGGAGGCCGGTGACCAGGTAGTAGACGACCGGGATGTTCAGGCGTCCGTTGAAGGCTTCGGTTCCCCGTTTGACCACGTGCTCGCCTATCCCGACTTCCCAGTATGCGCCGCGGGTTTCGAGAAGGGCGGGAATGCCCCAGAGCCCGACTCCAGCGAGGAGAATGAGACTGAAGCTAAGCGGCTGGAGACGGCGCCAAGGCAGGGGTTTTCGGTAGAAGAGGAATCGCGCCAAGAGGACCGAAGCGATCGGAACCGCCAGGCAAATGGGCCCCTTGGCGAGGAAACCGAAGACTTGTCCTCCGGCCAGGAGCCAAAACCACTTCCCCCAGCGATTCGGGGTTTCAGGAACGGTCAGGAGGTGGACCAGGGCCCACATGGACAGCGTCAAACCGAGGAACATCGGCATGTCCGCGACACAAAGCCGACCGTGGATCAAGAGCTGAAGACAGGTCGACCATCCGACGGCTGCCCACCAACCGGCGGCCGGCGAAAAGAAGCGAGTGCCGATCTGCAGAATCACAACAGCGGTGAGCCAGGCACTGAGAACCGAGTGCAGCCTGGCCCCGAACTCGCTTTTACCGAAGATCCAGTAGTGGACGCGCATCCACCAGTAGGTCAGGACGGGTTTATCGAAGCGGTAGCCTTCGTTGAAGTAGGGGATGAACCACTCGTCGCGTTCCATCATCTCCCAGGTAGCTTGGGCAAACCGAGGCTCGTCCCGGTCCATGAGCGGGATGGTGCCCAATCCGGGCAGCAGAAGCGCGCCTGCCAGAACCAGAAGAAGCCAGGGACGGAGGGATGATGGAGGAACGCCCACGAAAGCTATGCTGCTACTACGGGAGCGCAGGGGACGCAAAAGAATTCACGACGCGGCCATGCTCCCGATTCAGCGCCAGCGAACGGCCTTGGCGGTCACGGAGGGATTCGGACTGAGGCCAAGAATCTCGCATGCCGTGGCATAAAGCTGTTCCGGAGCCACGGCACCCAGACTCGATCCAAAGCCGCCGTCGAGGCGGAAAATGAGGAGCTGACCGTTCATGCGGGCGTTATCACTGACCGGGTAACCCGCCACGGCGAAAGGGCCTCCGACTTCCGAGGGAGCAAAAACGGGTTCCGAACCTTTGTCATCGGTGAAACCGTAGCCCTGTTTGAGCACGAGCACGCGGTCGCCGAGCAACGGCATGCCGTCGCCAAGATTCAGAAAGGAGGGGAAGTCGCCCTGGGTATAAGCGCGCCAGTAAATCCGGCTGCGCAGTTCATCATCGAAACGTTCGGCAAACGCGTCTCGCTCCTCGCCCTCGAGCCCCTCGAACCAGAGCTGGGCCACCGCTCCCTGGGCCACAACCCCCAGATTGTCTGCGAGATCGCCCATGAGTTCGGAGAAATTGATGACCTTCTCGATATCGCTGGTCCCGTGATCCGTGCCGAGGATGACGTAAAGCTTGTCGCCGGGCGACGAGAGTTCGGGCCAGGCTGCTTCGAGCTTTCCGAAAAACTGCCGGAGGGTGGAGTCAAGTTCCGTGAGGAAGGCCAGGGTCTCCTCCTGGCGGCTGCCATTGGTTCGCGCGGCCTGGTGCAGCCCATGAAGATTAGCCATGACCAAGCGGATCTTCGAATCGTCGGACGAGAAACCTTTCCAAGCCTCGAGGAGCGCGTCCAAGCGCTGTTCATCGGTGAGCGAAGGATCAAAATCGGGGATGTGAAGGTCCGCAGGGGCGTCCGCCGCCTGTTCCTGGGAAAAGGGCCAATCGTGAACGAGGACGGATAGGCCCTGTCGTTTCGCCAGGGTCCAGATCGGTTCACCGCCGAGTAAGCTGAGGTCCGAAGGACGCTCGTGCGCCGGCGCTCCCGCCGCGGTCTTGAAGGCATCGCCCGCGATTCGGTGATCGGAGACGGAGAGACCTGTCGCCTGCGAGATGAGGTTCGGGTATTCGAAGGTCGGAAAGACCGGGACGAGTTCCGAGCTATGGTAGGCGGCGCGGAGAACTTCGTCGAAAAAGGGCGTCTCAGCGTCCTCCAGATAGTCACCGCGAAAGCCGCTGATGTTGATCCACAAAAGGAAATTCTCGCCCTTCAGTTCCGGTTCGGGTTCGGGCGTGTCGGCGGTGTAGCTGTAGGACTCAGGCTGAGGATACTGGAGGGTGACGAATTCCACCTCCGAGTAGTCGTCAGGCATCGCCACCCAGTTGAAATGGATGCTCTCACTGCCGCTCCAGATCACGCCGAGAGCAAGGGTGGCGACAATCGTGGAGACCAGAGCGAGCGCCGGGCTGAGAGAATTCATGGAGAGAACATACCAGGGAGCCCTGCCACCCTTCAAGTGGAGGTTCGGATCAACGCAGCGGCAAAAGCACCGTCGACATGGTCCCGGAATGGAAGCGTCTGCCGGGTGGCGGCGAGGGCGAAGCCGGGTTGCGCGGCCAGAAAATCGTCCACGAGCGACTGGTTCTCTTCCTCATCGATGCTGCAGGTGCTGTAGACGATGCGACCCCCTGGGGCCAAGAGCGGGGGCATTGCCGCGAGTAGGGTCCGCTGTAGCTCGGCATGTCCGGTGAAAGAAGAACGTTTCAGGCGGTAGGGCACGTCGATTCTTCGACGGATGACCCCGGTGTTGGAGCATGGGACGTCGAGCAGGATCCGATCAAACGCCGCCACCCATGACCTACGGAGGGCACCCGGATCACGCCAGTCGGCCAACTCGACCTCACATGAAACTCCGAGGCGGGAGAGATTCTCGCGGAGGTTCTCCAGTCTGGAGGGACTTGAATCGGTGACGACCAGGGTGCCGCGGCCCTTCAGCGCCAACCCGATCGCCAACGATTTGCCACCGGGGGCGGCGCAGGCATCGAGGACGCGCTGCCCGGGTTCCAGCTCCATGAGCTCGACGGCGCCGCGGGTGGACGGGTCTTGGGCGTAAATCAGGCCGGTTTCGAGCCAATCGAGGGGAAGGGAAGCGTCATCGCGAAGGCGAGCGAAGCCGGGTTGGGCTGGATCAAGGGTCAAGCGCTCCTCGACAGCCGTCGCCGGCATGTCAGGATGGCGATCATTGAGTCGAAACCAGGGTTCGGCGGGTTGGAGGTTCCAACGACAAAGGGCCAAAGCGTTTGCCTCCCCGAGCTGATGCTCCCAGCGATCCCAGAGGAAGCCGGGGATCGACCAGCGAAGCGGAGGGGACAAGCCCGCGATGTGAGCCTCCCACTCCGATTTCTCGCGCGTGACGCGTCTCAGGACCGCGTTGACGAGTGGTTTATCGCGTCCAGCCCGGGAAACGGCTTCGTTCACAAGAGCGTGATGCGGCGAATCGAGAAAGAGCGCTTCGGCCAAGCCGAGCATCAGCAGGCGGCGCGAGGGGGGACGAACCCGGCCGGTCGCCAATTCCTTCACCAGGGCCTGGAGCAAGGTGCGGTTCCGAACCACGCTGTAGACCAGGGTTTGAAGAAACGCCCGGTCGCGGGACTGGAGATTCCAATCGGAGGCGAAACGATGGACGAGATCCGCGGCGAAAGCATTGTCCGAGGCCTCCCAAGTCTGGAGACAAGCCAAAGCTGCCGATCGGACCGAACGGGGCGGTGGCTTGGGCTGGGATCGACTCAACCGGTTTTGGCCGCTCAGCTTCCGGGCCGGTTTTGGACGCTGTTGAGGAAATCCACGGGCATTCCGACCCGGGGGAAGGCCTTGAGCGTGAGGGCGAAGACAATGCCGAATTCGTCTCCGAGTTGGCGATTATCCCGAACCTGCGCACCGATGGCGGCGGTCCAGCTCGCCAGGTCCCGGTGCAGTGTGTATTGCTGAAGTTCGAGCGTCTGGTCGGTGAACTCGTAGAAGTGGACGGTGCCGAAGCCCCAGTTGTCGTTGAGGCGCGTGTAGGTGGAGAAACGGAAGTTGTTGTCATCCACGAAGAACGGGTGGTCTTCCAGATAGAAATGGCCGACCGAGAATTCGAAATTCTGGGTGGGTTGGAAGCTCAAACGGGTATTGATTTCGGTGAAATCGAAATCGTCCCCGAGCGGCAGCTGGGATTCGACGTCGAGTGACATCCAGGGGAGAGGACTCCAGCGCAGTTCGTTGAAGAGGTTCGAGTAGTCGCGCTCGAATTCGGGATCCTCGAGGAAGACGTCCACGAAGGTGTTCACCTGAAGCCAGGGGTAGCTGCCTCCGTTCCGGCGGGTGAAGAGGCGGTTGAAGGCTCCAACGCGGTAGATGCTCCAATCGCGAATGGCATCCGTGGCAGTGAACCGCGTCACGTCAAGCGGGCGGAGCTTCGTCGAGAGGGTGAGGCGGTCGATGGCGGGGAAGCCTGCCCCCAGTTCATCGGCGTTGATGTAAGAGTAACGGGTGTAGGGCTGGAAGACGTGACGAAGTCCATCGATGCCCAGCTTTCGCTTCCGGACGCCCGGGAAATTCTTGATGAACTTGATGGAGGTATCGACCCCGGCGTGGAAATAGGTGCGGTCCGCGGAAGAAGCACCGAAGAGATTGCCGTCGATGTCCGAGTAGTCGGTGTAGCCGATGCCCGCCCGTGGCACGACGCTGACGGGTCCGACGGAACCCGGATAGACGACCTGGTGGAAGGTGTCGAAGCGATTGAAAGCGTTTTCGTCGAGCTGGCGCTGGAGTTCGTCGATGAGGTCGGGTTGGGAGGCATTCGAGAGGCGCCGCTGGGTGCGTTCCCGGAAAGGATCGGCGAGGCGTTCTTCCAACACGGCGTAGCTCGTGGAACCCTCATAAAAGAAATTCGACCCGAAGAGCGATTGCCGGGTGGCATCAATGGCGATCTCCGGCGTCCGGGTATCGGTCTGGAAGAAATCGTTCAACTGAAACCGGCCGAGGAGGCTGATGGTGCCTCGCGGGTGGTTTTTGACCAGGTTGACGATGTTGTCGGGTCGAGGGTCGTCGCGGAACTCTCCCGGGAAGAAATCGAGGTAGAAGAACTCATCGCTGAGTTTGTTGATGTCGATGTCGAGGTAGAGGGAGCTTTCTTCGGGCCCGGGAAGGTAGACCCGGTGCTGAGCGTTGAGGCGGTAGCGGCCGGAGTCGAGGTCCGTGTTCCGCGGCATGCCGGTGCGGCCGATGTTTGGTTTGTCGTCCTGCGCGTAGTAATACTCGATTCGCCCGAAGTTTGGCTCTCCCCGGAGCCGCATGGATTCGAGTTCGATCCCGCCGGCCAGGCCTCGTTCGGCGCGATAATCCAGGTTGGCGGTAGCGAGGGTGTGGTCCCCGATCATGAACCCGTACCGATTCAGGATGTAGCCGCCCCACGCGTCATTGTAACCGGGGGTGAAATAGTAACCGAGTTCGTCCTCCAAGGGCTGGGCAAAAACGGGGAGATACATGAAAGGCACTGGTCCGGCCGAGAGGGTGGCGCCCTTGAAAACGATGTATTCGTCGGGGTAGATCGTGATTTTGCGTGCTTTGATCTTCCAATTGGGCTTCGAGAAGTCGTGCGTGGTGATCACGGTGTTCTCGGTCCGGATGACGTCCATCTCGCCGGTTGGAATCGTGACGGCCTCAGTCTCGAAGTAGACGTCGCCCAGGCTGCTCTTGATGTCGCTGGAGATGATGACGCCGGTGTTGATGTTGTAGACAGCTTCCTCGCCCCGGTAGAGTTGTCCGGCTTTGAAAATACTGACGTTCCGCCGCGCGAAGATGTCACCGGACTGCTGGTGATACTCGGCTTCGCCAGCGTAAATCGTGGCATCGCCGTAGCGGATGAGAACGTCTCCACGCGCCCGGGCAATGCCCAACTCCTGGTCGTAGGAGGTCTCCATGCTTTCGATCTGCACGGCATCGGCGACCGTCTGGGCCATGTCCTCGATCGCCTCGAACTGGGCTGCCGCGGGATGCGTCCAGGCGAAGACGGCGGTCAGAAGGAAGAAAAGCGCGGAAAAAGTGGTCTTGTGCGTCGTCATGATGAGAAGAGCGGAGGGCGGCTAGCCACACACCTCTTTAAGAACAGTAAACTATTATTGGCAAGCACAAACTTGGCTTTTCCTAGCAGGTGAATGCCCGGGGCACCACGAGAAAATGGCCAAATCGCTTCCAAAGGCCGTCCCGGGTGGAATCTGTCGACTCACAGCAGGCCAAACTCGCGGAAACTGAAGTAGGGATCACCATGATTTCCGGGGGCGCCCACGATGACGTGATCGGCGAATTGAATGCCCAGTTCTTCGCTGGCCCGGTGAATGCGACGGGTCAGATCGCGATCGGCCCGGCTGGGAGAAGGGTCACCCGAGGGATGATTGTGTGCCAGAATGAAGGCGTGCGCGGCATGGACGAGGGGGCAGCGCAGGATCTCGCGCGGATGAGCGATGCACTCATTCACGGTTCCGAGGCCGACGACATCATGGGCGATCATCCGGTAGCGGGTATCGAGGGAGAGGACCCGGATGGACTCCTGCCTGAGCGGTCGCATCTGGGCATGGAGCAGATCGTAAATGGCTTCGGGATTGTCGAGCGGGAGGTCTTTCACCCGCTCCGCCGCGAAGCGCCGCCCCAATTCGAAGGCGGCCGCGAGCTGGCAGGCCTTGGCGAGCCCCATTCCGCGCGGTTTGGAGAGTTCGGCGATGGACGCTTGGGCCAATTCCCGAAGTCCGCCGTGTGTCCGCAGGAGATTGCGTCCCAGATCGACGGCACTTTCGCCTTCAACCCCAACCCGGAGGAAGATGGCGAGCAGTTCCGAGTCGGAGAGAGATTCGGGACCACGAGAGGCCAGCTTCTCGCGTGGCCGCTCATCCCCAGGTAACTCACGAATGCGTAGCGCGGACATGCGCCACCTATGAGCGAAGCCGCGCCGCTGTCCAGCCCGAGTCGCTAACGCAGACAAGCGATCAGCTTCGCATCGAGAAAACCCAGGATCTGATCGAGGGCATTGGCGTATTCGTTGCTCGGTAGGACGAGCAGGTCTCCGGCAGCCTCTTCGAGGATTTCGCGGGCCGAACCGACGGCGCGTTCGAGAGCACCTTCGTAGTCGGCGATGTTGGCAAGTGCCGAAAGGTCGAAAGGCTCCTTCTGAACGAGGAGGCGGCAGAGTTTCTCCCTCTGGCGGTCAGTGGCCTCATCCAGGAGGTTGAGGATGGGCAGGGTGAGCTTTCCCTTCTCGAGATCGGTGCGGAGCGTTTTGCCGACGGCATCTTCGTCCCCCACGAGGTCGAGGCAGTCGTCATAAATCTGGTAAGCGATACCAAGCCGGCGCCCGTAAGAGGCCAGACTCTCCTGGACCCGCTCAGTTGCTCCATTGAGTCGCGTGCCCAGCCTACAAGCCGCTTCGAACAGGGCTGCGGTCTTCATTTCGATGATCCGGAAGTAGTCATCGCGACTCAATTGGAGATCGAAGCGCCTCTGAGTTTGGATGATTTCGCCGGTGCACACCCGGCTGGCCGAATGGGCGATTTGCCGCGCGACTTCGCGATCTTCGAATTCGGTGGACACCATCAGTGCATGAGCGAAGAGGCTATCTCCCAGCAAAACGCTGAGTCCATTTCCCCACTTCGCGTTTGCCGTCAGGAGATCTCGCCGTCTCTCGGCTCCGTCGATGATGTCATCGTGAACGAGCGTGGCGATGTGGATCATCTCGAGAGCGGTCCCGAGGAGGACGTGTTCTTCCGAAACCGAACCGGTCGCGCCACCGGCGAGGGTGACCAGGGCAGGCCGGATCCTTTTTCCGCTGGTTCCGCAAACGTAGGAGACGTAGCCTTCGACCGCGGGGTCAAAGGCGCGAACCTGATCGGAGAGCGTGCGCTCGACCCTCTGGATTTCGTCTCGGACGAGATGGAATGGGAATTGGCCTCGGGGGGCTTCTGTGGTCATAGTGCGTAGGCGCTTGGAGAATGGTTTTCTACATCTGCATACGACCTGAACGGGCAGCAAGATGGAGAGTCCGAGCGCTTTTCGTGGGACGGCTATTCGGAATGACCGAAAGCGAACTGGGCGTAGGCGGACTCGGCGGTCCCGAACCATTTTGAAGAAGCGGTTTGGAATTTCCGCCAGTGCTCGAAGACTCGAGCGTACGCGGGTTCCTGGCTGGATAGCTCGGCGTGCAGGTCTTCGGACTCCTTGGCGGCAGCCTTCATGAGGTCCTGCGGGAACGGTTGTAGTCTCACGCCTTTCTCCACCAGTTCATGGAGGGCGACGGGATTTTTGACATCGTAATTGTGGAGCATGTCGGCGGCGGTCCGCTCGCAAGCGATCTCCAACGCGGCCTGGTATTCGGAGGGCAGCCGGTCCCAGGACCTGCGGTTCACGTAGATGCTCATGTTCGCCCCGGGCTCCCACCAACCGGGGTAATAATAGTTCTTTGCGACCTGCCAGAATCCCAGCTTCTGATCGTCGTAGGGGCCAACCCATTCGGTGGCGTCGATGGCGCCTCGTTCTAAAGCGGGGTAGATGTCGCCACCGGGCAGGACCTGAACATTCACGCCGAGGCGGTTCATGATTTTGCCGCCGAGACCGGGGATCCGCATTTTGAGACCTTTGAGATCCTCGAGCGACTCGATTTCGCGCCGGAACCAGCCTCCCATCTGGGTTCCCGTGTTACCTCCGAGCAACGTGCGGATGTTGAAATCGGCCATGAGTTCGTTCATCAGCTCGAGGCCGCCGCCCCGGCAAAGCCAGGCGGTCTGCTGACGGGCCGTCAATCCGAAGGGAACGGCCGTTTCGAAGGCGAGGGCGGGATTCTTTCCGACGTAGTAATAGGCGGCGGTGTGCCCGATTTCGATGCTGCCCTGTTGGACCGCGTCGAAGACCTCGCCGCCCGGAATGAGTTCGCCGGCCGAATAGACCTCCAGCTGAAAACGACCACCGGTGAGACCGGAGAGTTTCTCAGAAAGATTCTCGGCCAGGCCAAAAATGGTATCCAGGGACCGGGGATAACTCGACGCGAGGGTCCAGCGGATTCGCTTGCCGGTTTGAACGGAGGGGCTGGCTCCGCCTGGGCTTTCACCCTCGTTTCGGCAGCCGGCGAGTCCGGTTCCCGCCGCCACGGCTCCACCAAGACCCGCCATCACGTGGCGACGGTTCATGCGCTTTGTTTGGTCCATGAGGATCAAGCGATAAGGAAAGCTGCTGGCCGAAGCAAGCGATTGCTGACGCGAAGACGAGTGGGCGGGTGTGGGGATCACACAGGAATCCGTGGCGTCGAGAAACGGGCGATGGTATCGGAGACGGATGGCAGGACTGGTTGTCAAACCGAGATCGCGCATCTTTCACGGCCACGAATGGGTGTATGGGACGGAGGTGAAGAAGGTCTTCGGTGAACCGAAGCCGGGCGATGTGATCTCACTGAAGGATTTTCGGGATCGAGCGCTGGGGAGCGCGATTTACAATCCGGACTCCCAGATCGTGGCGCGCCGGATTTCCCGTCGCCGTCAGGACCTCGACGCCGATTTTTTCACGCGACGGCTAGCCCGTGCCGACGACTACCGCCAGCGGCTTCCGGTGGCTGCTGAACCCGGGGTTTACCGGGTGATCTGGAGTGAGAGCGACGGACTTCCGGGGGTGATCGTCGATCGTTACGGCGAACAGATTGCATTTCAGACGCAGACCCTCGCGATGGATCAGCGGCGTGACCTGCTCGTGGAGGCGATTCGCGAGCGGTTCGAACCCGAAGTGCTGGTCGAGCGAAACGATTCCGTGATGCGGGCGGCGGAAAAGCTGGAGACGCGCAAGACGGTCCTGGCCGGGAAGCCCGAGCGACGGACGGTGCGGGTTTCGGGGATCGTGCAACAGGTCGATCTTTGGGAAGGGCAGAAGACGGGTTTGTATCTGGATCAGCTCGACAATTATGTCGACGTGGCCCGTCACGCGTCGGGGCGCCGGGTGCTCGATGCGTTTTGTAACCAGGGAGGGTTTGCGCTGGCAGCGGCGGGAGCCGGGGCGGCCGAGGTCACCGGGGTGGATGCCAGCGGCGGCGCAATCGAGTTGGCCAAGGAAAACGCCAGGGCCATGGATGTGGAGGCGCGGTTCGAAGAAGGCAACGCTTTCGATTTTCTCCGGGAAAGGGAAGCGGAGGGCGCCACCTACGACCTGGTCGTGCTCGACCCGCCGTCCTTCACGCGGAATCGGAAGTCGCTGCGGGACGCTCTCAGGGGATATAAGGAGATTCACCTTCGTGCCTTGAAGCTTCTCGAGCCGGGCGGGCTTCTCTCCACCTTCAGCTGCAGCCACCACGTGGATCACGCGGCGTATCTGGGAGTCATTCGAGAGGCGGCGGTCGATGCCAAACGGAATCTGAGGTTGGTCGCGCAGCACGGGCAGCGGATGGATCATCCGGTGCTTCCCCTGCTACCGGAGACGGAGTATCTTCGGGGCTTCACGCTGGAAGTCATGGCCGCCTGGTGAGCGAACTCGATCAATATCTCCTTTTGCTGCGCTACCACACGCGGATGTTCGTCACGCGTTCGGCCCGGATGCTGCGGGAATCGAAGTTGGCCATGTTGGCGATGGCGCTGTTCCTGGCCGGGTATGCCTTCATGAGCTACTGGCTGTTCACGAAGGGGCTTTTTCTCGTTGAACGGGTGCCCGGGATTGGCGGATTTCTGGGCGACCGGATCATCTATCTGATCTTCTTCTTTTTCCTGCTGATGCTGATCTTCTCGGTGGGGATCACGAATTACATCAGCTTGATCAAGGGGCGAGACATCGGCTGGCTTCTGACACTGCCCGTCACGCACCGGGTGATCTTTCTTTGGAAATCGACGGAGGCCATTCTCTTTGCGAGCTGGGGCCTGGTTTTCATCAGCGGACCGCTCTTGGTGGCGTTCGCGACGTCGCGTTACGCTCCCGAAAGCTTCTACTGGCGGGCGGCGCTCTGTGTCCTGCCCTTTGTCACGATTGCCGCGGTGACGGGCAGTGTGCTGTTTCTCGGCATTCTGCGTTGGGTTTCGCGTCCGGTGGGCATGACCTTGGCGGCCATCGTCCTGGCCTGGATCGGGTGGTCGGCCATCGGTGCCTACGAAGATGCCGCCGTGGCCCGCGAGCGGACGATGGGGGTTGTCGCCATCAACGAGCTGCTCAAACACACCGAGATGAGCGTTCACCCCTTCCTGCCGAGCAGTTGGCTGAGCCGGTCGCTCATCCAGTGGACGCGGGAGCTTCAGCACGATGCCGTTTTTCACGCGGTGCTTCTGTGGACCTGGGCGCTGATGGGCGTCGTGGCCATGTCGGCCGCTGGGCGGAGCTGGTTCTACTCCGGCTGGAACCGGAATCTACAGCGAGCGGGAATGGCGGTGAGCCGTCGCCGGGAGAGACGGCGTGGCAAGGCCTACGGCTGGAAGCGCTACCCCAACCGGGTCCTTGGATTGGGCCGGCCACTGCGGGCAGTGATCCGGAAGGACATCAAGACCTTCCTGCGTGAACCGTCGCAGTGGGTCCAATTCGCGATCGTTTTCGGTCTTTTGCTCCTCTACGTGCTGAATCTCCGGAATCTGGGCTATGACTATGAGAACCGGTTTTGGGCGGCACTGATCAGCGCGATCAACTTCACGGTTTGTTCGCTGGCCGTGTCGACCTTGACCACGCGCTTCGTGTTCCCGCAATTCAGTTTGGAAGGGACGCGGATTTGGATCCTGGGCATGGCCCCGATGCCGCTCCACTTCGTGGTCCTGCAGAAGTGGATCCAGGGATTCGTGACCATCGGGTTTGTCACGACCGCACTCCAAATCCTCTCCGGCCTGGTCCTGAAACTGCCGGCGCAGGACATCGCGCTCTACGCCAGCTCCATCGCGATCCTCAGCATCGGGCTCTGTGGCATCGCCGTCGGGCTGGGCGCCGTCTTCCCCAATCTCGAAGAAACCAATGCTGCGAAGATCGTTTCCGGCTTCGGAGGGACGCTTTGTTTGATTTGCAGCTTCTTCTACATCCTGGCGTTCGTGACCTTGCTGTGCCTGGCCAAAGCCGACATTTTCCGCGGCGGCCCGAGAGCCCTGCCGGTGGAGCCGCTCGGCGTCGGAACGGAGGTGGCGGTTTTGGGGGCGATCGCGTTGACGGTGGTGTTTGCCGGGGTGCCGCTGTTGATCGCCATGCGGCGGGTGCACCGAATGGAATTGCTGACCCCGAGCTAATCAAGAAAGACAGGGGAGCGCCTCGAGTTACGGAAATTATATTTAAAGCCAAAAAGTGCTAGACATTAGGGTGAGTCTGCCTTTAATGGAATGCGAACATTTCGCCTTCCCAAACCTTTCCCTGCTCCCCGATGTCTGCGACTTATTCTTCGGCTCAGCGCCGATCCAGTTTCAGCGAGCGATTCCTTCCCGGAGACGCTTTGCCTACGCCGGAATACCGGCACGACGTTTCCCTTCCCGGATTCTTGCAGCGGCCGGCGTTTTCCGGCGGGTCGTTGGATGAAGAGGCTGAGCTTGACCGCGAGGTGCGTAACGCCGCCGACCGGTTGGAGCGTTTGCAGGCCGAGAAAAAGCGGATCGAGGTCCTTCACGAGCGCGAAACGGCCGTTCTGAACCGGCGCGATGACCTCACGGCGGCGATCGCGGGACGGATTCTCGAGTTCGAGCAGCGGATCCGGTTGATCGAGGGCCTGGGTGGCGAATTGGAGCGCGGAATCGTGAGTTCGCAGGAGCAGGGTGCCGAATTGCAGCAATTGACGCCCAATCGGTTGAAGCGTTTTGGCGACGAAGTCTGGGAGCAGGCCGAAGAGCGTCTGGAGGAGATTCAATCGGATGCCCAGGACCGGCGGGATGCGATCGAAGAGCGTTTCGCGGATCTGACGGGCGAAGCGATTCCGGAAGAGCGCGGGTCGCTCTCGTCTGCGGTGAAGCGGGGCTTTGTCTTTTTCCTTCCGACGATCTCGGTTGGGACGCTCGTGTTGGTGGTGTGCCTGCTCATCATTAGCCGCTCAGGCATGTAACTGGGAATGGCCATGAGCGAATCGACGAGTGAGGATCGGCGCGAGCGAATCGAAGCTCTGCGGAAGCGGCGGGAGGCGCTCGACAACCGGATCCAGGTGCTGGAGAGCAGCCTTCGCACGGCTGGATTCGGCGCGGCCTTGGAGGCAGAGCGTGTGCGAAGGGCGCCCGCGGCGCGAAGGGGCTCGCGAGGTCCCGGTAATCCGCAGTTGCGGCAGTTCATTCTGCTCCTGGCGATTCTGGCTGCCGTGCTCGCGTGGATCTGGCTGGCGAGCCGGGGTTGAGGAGGCCAGGGCTCGCGTTGATTGACACCGCTGGGCGGGGCCGCATAGTGCGCGGATGCCTGAGCAGGAGTTCGACGTCGGTTATGTGGCCGACCTTTGCCGGCTGGAGCTGAGCGCCGCCGAGCGGGAGCGATTCCAGAGTCAACTGGAGTCCGTGCTGGCCTACATGCATTGCATCGACGACTTCGATGTTTCTGACGTGGAGCCGATGGCGCACGCGAATCCGGTTTACGACGTGTTTCGGGAGGACGAAGCCCGGGCCGGTCTGACCCAGGACGAAGCGTTGAGCAACGCCCCGCAGGTGGCTCACCATCAATTTGCGGTCACCAAAGTCGTCGACGCCTGAACGCCCATGGACCTCTCTCAGCTGACGATTGCCGGGCTCCGGGAGCAGTTCCGTTCGGGTGCGGCTTCGCCCGAGGACGCCGTGCGAGCGGTTGAGCAGGCCATCAAGACGCGTGATGGCAGCGTCGGTGGCTACTTGTCGGCGGACATCGAAACGGCCTTGGCCGAGGCACGCTCGGCCGATCTCGATCTGCCTCTGGGCGGCGTGCCGATCGCGGTCAAGGATGTGATTTCGGTGAAGGGCCAGCCCTGCTCATGCGCCTCGAAGATTCTCCACGAACGCTACCGGGCGCCCTATGACGCGACGGTGATCGCGAAGCTTCGGGCGGCGGGAGCGATTCCCTTGGGCCGGACAAACATGGATGAATTCGCCATGGGATCTTCGACGGAGAACTCCGGGCTCCAGCCGACGAGGAACCCCTGGAATTTGGAGCGTGCCCCTGGTGGGTCCAGTGGTGGGTCGGCCGCGGTGGTGGCTGCGGATTCGGCCATCGCGGCGCTGGGTTCGGACACCGGCGGGTCGATCCGGCAGCCGGCCTCGTTTTGCGGCTGTGTCGGGGTCAAACCGACGTATGGTCGCGTCTCGCGCTATGGCTTGGTCGCTTTTGCGTCGTCGCTGGACCAGATCGGGCCGATGACGAAGAGCGTGGAGGATTCGGCCCTGCTCATGAATGTGATTTCGGGACGGGATCCCAGCGATTCGACTTCGCTCGACGAGGCGGTGCCGGACTACACGGCATCGCTTGGGAAAGGGGTGAAGGGGCTGAAGATCGGTCTCCCGCGGGAAATGCTGGATTCGACACCGATGCAGGAGGGCATCAAGGACACGGTGCTGAAGGCGCTGGAGGTGCTGGAGGAGGCGGGCGCCGAAATCGTCGAGGTGCAGCTTCCAGGGAACGATGCGGCGGTGGCGGTGTATTACATCCTTGCCACGGCGGAGGCCTCGGCCAACCTGGCCCGTTTTGATGGGGTGCGCTACGGCTATCGGGCCGAGGGGGTCGAGAATCTGGAGGAACACTACAAGCGATCGCGCTCGGAGGGTTTCGGGGAAGAAGTGAAACGCCGGATCATTCTGGGGACCTACGTGCTCAGCTCAGGCTACGCGGATCAGTATTACACGCGGGCTCAGCAAGTGCGCAGCGTGATTCGGAAGGAGTTCGAGCGGGCGTTCGAAAAGGTGGACGTGATCGCAACGCCGACGTGTCCTTCGGTAGCCTTCGAGTTGGGCGAGAAGACGGACAATCCGTTGGAGATGTATCTGAGCGACATTTTCACGATCGCCTCGAATCTGTGCGGGAGCTGTGGGGTGAGCGTGCCCTGCGGGTTTCTGGACGGCCTCCCGGTCGGCTTGCAAATTCTGGGGCCGGCCTTCGCGGAGGAACGCGTTTTCCAGATGGCGCACGCCTATGAGCAGGCGACGGAGTGGAGCCGGAAACGGCCGGAATTGGCCTGATCAGCGCGAAGGCATTTCCGCTACGACGTCGTAGAAACGTGCCAGGTCGCCGTCGACCTCTCGAAGCGCTTGCTGGAAGCGGGGGAGTTCGTGGAAATAGGCCGCCACGATGTTGAGATGGGCGTTGGTGAGTGGCCCTTCGAGCCAGATGGATCCCGAGGCGTCGCGTCCGTTTGCGGTGAGCGCGCGCCGCAGGTCCTCCTGGAGTTCCGTGAGCAGAGCGGCTTTACGTTCCCGTTTCCCGGTGTCGGGCAGGTCGCTTTCGTAGAGGTCCGCGAGTTGGCTGCGGGTTTCGAGCACTCGCGTCACCAGTGTGCCGCGGCTTTTGGTGAAGCGTTCGAAGCGGTGGAGGGCTTCGGGCTCGCGGTGTTGGACGAGCCAGCGTCGCACGCCTTCTTCCTCGACCGCTACGGCAAAAGCTTCACTGAAGGCGGTATCGCCGTGGCGGTAGTATTTCTGGTGGGCGAGTTCGTGAAAAATCAGGCCGGCGAGCCGGTCCTCGGGGTAGTCGATGAAGGTGTTCAGCAGGGGATCGCGGCTCCAACCGAGGCTCGAGTAAGCCGGGACGCCGATCACGGCCGTTTCCAGACCATCGGCTTCGAGGCTCTCAGCCAGCGCTTCGGCCTTTTCCTGCCGGTAGAATCCCCGGTAACAGAGGCGGCCCACGAAGGGATAGCGCCAATCGTGAGGTTTCACGCTCAATTCGCGGGCCGCGTAAACGCTCCAAACGACATACTCCCGGCCGAGGTCTTTGTAGCTCTCGTAGCTGCCGCCCGAAGGTAGAAGCAGGTCGCTCTCGGCGAAGGCGACAATCTCGCGGGACAACTCGAGTCGTTGGCGCAGTTCGGGCGACGTTTCTTCTTGGTCGAGGAGGCGCTCCACCGGGGTGCCACGAGACACCTCCAGATGCCCTTTGAGGGCTTGTCCATAGTAGGCGACCTGGCACGAAGCCGGAAGCAGCAGTCCCGCCGCCAGGATGCGTAGCCAAGATTTCAACGGGAGAGACAAAGGCACGAGGGGAATTTGTTCCGGCCAGAAAGGGAGCGATGCAAGCCCGGGTCAGGAAATCATGCGGAGAAAGCGGCGGTTTGGGCGTAGGATCCTCTGCGTGGAATTGGTCCGCTTCAAACATGCGCGCTTCACGGCGCGATTTCCGAAAGACTACCGCTATTCGCGGTCTCACTACTGGTTGTGTCCGGACCCTGAGCAAAGCGGGTTTTGGCGTGTGGGATTCACGAAGTTTGCCACTCGGATGCTCGGCGAGTTGGTGGAAGCGGAGTTCGAAGTGGGGGAGGGGGATCCGGTCGAACCCGGGCAGCAAATCGGCTGGGTCGAGGGGTTCAAAGCGGCGAGCGACGTGTTTTGCACGATGAGCGGCCGCTTTGGAGGGATGAACCCGGTGCTGCGGGAGGATGCGTGCATCATTCGCGAGAGTCCGTATGTCGATGGATGGCTTTACCGGGTGGAAGGCGAACCGGAAGCGGAGAGCATGGACGTGGAAGGTTACCTGGCCCATCTCGAGGGTCTCATCCGGCAGATGGAGAAGGATCCGAAGTATGCCGACGATTGAACGGTCCGAACACATGGAAGAGAATGCGTTTGTGGGCCGTGGTTCGAGGCACGAGATTACCGACCGCAGTTTCACGACGTCATGATGATCGAACTTTCCAGCCGGATGCTCCGGACGGTGGACCCAAAGCTTCTCTGGAATTTTCAGTGGAACTTTGGGGTCAAAGGCATCCGCTCGATCCAGCTTTTTAAGAAGCGGCTGCGCGAGGGGGTGTATTTCCCTCCGTTCCTCTACCTATCGATTCTCAACAGCTGTAATCTTCGGTGTCAGGGGTGCTGGGTGGACGTCGACCGTCCGCAGACGAAGATCGAGCTGGATGATCTGAACCGGATCGTGAACGACGCCCGGGAACACGGGAACAGCTTCTTCGGGATCCTGGGGGGCGAACCGTTCATGCACCCGGAACTGTTCGATTTCCTGGCGCAGCATCCGGATTGCTTCTTCCAAGTTTTCACGAACGGTCAACTCATCACTCCGAAGAAGGCGCGAACGCTTCGGAAGCTGGGCAATGCGACGCCGCTGATCAGCATCGAAGGCGATGAACTCGTCTCGAACGAGCGCCGGGGTGGAAAAGACGTTTACGAGCGCACTCTGCGGGGGCTGCGGAACGCTCTGGACGAGAAATTGCTGACGGGGGTGGCGACGAGCGTCTGCAAGACGAATCTCGATCTGCTGGTGAGCGAGCGGTGGCTCCGCCAGCTAGTCGATTTCGGCGCGCACTACGTGTGGTTTCACACTTACCGGCCCGTCGGTCCGCAAATCCACGAGGAATTGGCACTCAGCCCGGAGGAAGCGCGGCGGGTCCGGCAGTTCGTGGTCGACATGCGCTGCAAGATGCCGATTGGGATCGTGGATGCCTACTACGACGGCGAGGGGCGCGCGGTCTGTCCGATGGCCACCGGAATCAGTCATCACATCGGGCCGACGGGTGGGGTGGAGCCGTGTCCGATCATCCAGTTCGCCACGGAGTCTGTTGGCGAGCGCTCCATTTACGAAACCCTCACGCAGAGCGGATTCATGAAGGATTTCCGCGAGACGGCGGCGCAACACACGCGGGGATGCATCGTGCTCGAGCGGCCGGATCTGGTGAAGGAGTTGGCGGAGAAACATGGGGCGCGCGACACGACACTGCGGCAGACGGCGATGGCGGAATTGGAAGGGATGACACCCAAAGGCAGCCAGTATCAGCCGGGCTGGGAGATCCCGGAGAAGCACTGGCTTTACCGCATTGCCAAGCATTTCTGGTTCAACGATTTCGGCGCTTACCAAAACCAGAAGCCCGAGAAGCCGCGCATGCTGAAGCGGATCGCGCCCGTGACGGCGGTGCAGAACTGAGGAGAGCCAGGGTCCGCGATTTGCGGTCATGGAAACGAACGATGGCGGAAGAAAAGATCGTTTATTGCCGGTGCGCCTATGCGCAGGTGGTGCCTGAGGACGTCAAGGCCGAGGTGCTCCAGCGCCTGGCCGGGTCGGGCGTCAGTTTCGAGTGCGTTTCGGACCTGTGCGAGATGTCAGCGCGGCGGGACCCTCGTCTCGAAGCCATTTTTGGGGAGGGAGAAGTCCGGGTAGCGGCCTGCCATCCCCGAGCGGTTCGATGGCTGCTGCACGCCGCCGGGATCGACGCTCCGCCGGAGCGGGTGAAGGTCGCCAACATGCGGGAGGACGACGCCGAGCGCGTGGCGAATGAGACGCTGGGCGAGTGAAAGCTCGGTCCATGAGAGGATTTATTAGCGAAAGATGATCGATCAGGAAAACACACCATTTCAGGTCGTGCTCTACGAGGGGCGCGGGGCCGGTTTGATGGAAGCTTCGATGCGCTGGGGGCTGATGGGCCAGCTGTTGGATCAGGGCTATTGGGTCACCCGGGTGGCGCCAGACGGAGGCGGATTCGCTAAACCGGCGGGGCGATTGCTGGTGTTGGGGCAGTTTCCCGATGGCACGCCGGCCCTGGAGGATGCCGCAGGCGAGATCGAATTGGACGTTCGGGACATCAGTGGGCTGGATGAGGCGTTGATCCTGGCGCTCGTCGAAGAACGGCGGGGTGCCCACGCGATGAACCAGCCGGCGGGGGCGGCAGCGGTCGCGGGGACGAAATCGTGGAAGCCATGGTTCCCGGTGATCGACTACGATCGCTGCACGAACTGCATGCAGTGCCTGAGTTTCTGCCTGTTCGACGTGTATGGGGTCGATTCGGAACAGCGCATCCAGGTTCAGAACCAGGACAACTGCAAAACGAATTGCCCGGCCTGCTCACGGGTTTGTCCGGAGGTGGCGATCATGTTCCCAAAATACAAGGCCGGCCCCATCAACGGCGCGCCGGTCCGTCAGGAGGATCTGAACCGGGAAAAAATGAAGGTGGACATCTCCGCGCTACTCGGTGGCGACATTTACTCGAACCTGCGGCAGCGAAGTGAAGCGGCGAAGTCGCGATTCGCGAAAGAGCGCAGCCCGGACAAGGCGTTGGACGAGCGGAAACGGTGTCTGACGAAGCTGCAGAGCGATGGCATCATCCCGACCGACGTGCTCGAGGAGATTGATCTGGCTTCGCTCCCAAGCATGGACGACATCCAACGGAAGGCGAAAGAGGCGGCGGCGAAGGCTCAGGCGGCACTGGATGCGCAGAAGCCCTCGGAATGAGCGATTTTCATGTTCCTGCACCGTGCTCCACACGCCTTTTCCTTGAAGAAGGGCCGTTTTGAAAGACAACTGCGGGGTGATTCGGCTGTGTTTTACCCAGCTGAGCCCGTTTTTCGTCCAGGCGTGGGCGTCCAACGGCAACGTTTACTCTAATTCATCATGGCTTCCCCATCCAGCGAAATCCAGACCGTCAAGCTTCCTCAAAGCGTTCCGGTGACCACGACGCGGTTCCGGCCGCCCAAAAAGAACATTCCTCAGACGAAGGAAGAGCGAGACGCGTTGCTGGAGCGCGTGCGAGGGTATTTGGAGGAGGTTTCGGTGGTCCAGCCCATGCCGCTGGACGAGCTGGAGACCCACGCGCGGAAGATCCTGGAAGAAGCGGGGCTGGACCTGATTTACCTGCACTACACGGCAGTTTTGTTGAGCAACGAAGCGTGGCGCGAGGCGCTGGCGACCATTCCGTATGAACGGCGCCTGTTGCTGATGCCGAAGTGCCTGCGGGTGGAGGAAAAATGCCCGGCGCCATTCGACGAGTTCGGGTTGCTCTGCAAGCAGTGCGGGCTCTGCACGATTCAAGATTTCCAAAACGAAGCGGAGCGCTTGGGCTATGCGGTCCTTGTGGCGGAGGGATCGGCGATCGTGATGTCGCTGATTCAGACCGGGAAGATCGAGGCGATCGTAG
Organism: uncultured Verrucomicrobiales bacterium; assembly: GCA_964500945.1. Taxonomy (GTDB): domain Bacteria; phylum Verrucomicrobiota; class Verrucomicrobiia; order Verrucomicrobiales; family DEV007; genus CAZCRA01. The sequence continues at coordinate 42,530 of CAZCRA010000002.1, forward strand.
GTGTCAGCTGCCTGCCCGTGCTGGAGCGGACCTTTCCCTACGTCGAAGCGGCGGCCATCCCGGCCATTGCGGTGCCTTTGCTGCAGGACGACTGCATCAACACGACGGTCGATAACGACTGGGTCTGGGATTACATCCACCTCACGAGCGAGGACAAGACCCGGCGGTTGAATCTGAATCAGCTTCACGACGAGGTGCGGAGTTGGTTCGAACCCGAGACCGTCGAGGGGTTGATGGGCGAACCGGATGGGCACGCGGAGCGGGTGGCGCGCGACTGGCTGCTGAAGGACGGGAAACGCTGGCGTCCGTTTTTGACCGTGGCGACTTACCAGGCACTGCGAGACGAGCCCGAGGCGCCGGTGCCAGACGGGGTCCGAAAGCTGGCTCTGGCGGTCGAGTGTTTCCACAAGGCATCGCTGATTCACGACGATATCGAGGATGAGGACCGGGAACGCTACGGCGAGGCGACGCTGCACGAAGCCGAGGGGCTGCCGGTGGCGCTGAACGCTGGGGATCTCTTGATCGGCGAGGGCTACCGGCTCATCGCGGAAAGCGGCGTGCCGGCGGAAGCGATCGCGACGATGGTCCGTGCCGCGTCCGATGGGCAGCGGGAACTGTGCCGGGGTCAGGGAGCGGAGCTGGCCTGGGCACGCGATCCGTCGCCGCTGAAAACCACGCAGGTGCTGGAGATCTTCCGGTTAAAAACGGCGCCGGCCTTCAACGTGGCGCTGCAACTGGGTGCGGCAGCAGCCGGCAGAGCCGCCGAGGTGGACGGCACGCTGGCCAAGTTCAGCGAAGCGCTGGGCATCGCCTACCAGATCCGTGATGACATGGACGATTTGTCCCAGGATTCCGGCGACAACGAACAGCGGGCCTTCCGGCCGAGCGTGATGTTGGCTAAGGGGCGCGAGATGGCGAAGGGTGACGCGAAGAAGCTATTGGAACGGCTCTGGCGGAGGGAGATGGAGGACGCGGATTACGACGAGGTTCGGCGAATCGTTCACCAGGCTGGGGCGGATGAGAAGTGCATGCTGATGCTGGAGACCTACAAGGAAACGGCGATTCGCAGTTTAGCGGATTTGGAAAACGCGAATCTGAAAGGCCTGCTGCGCCGGGTGATCGGGAAGATCTTCAACGATCTCGAGATCAAGGGCTGGTGCCGGGAGTTCGAGGTGCGCAACGGGGTCCGGGAAGAGTCCGAAGCGAAATCGCAACCGGCCGCCGTGGCCTGAGGAGGCGGTCCATCCGATGTCGCTGCGGCTGGAAATGCTCCAGGTGGCGCGCCTGGCGCCGCGGGTGCTCGATGAAGCGGCGGATCTCGTGTGCGAATTCGTGCGCGGACAGGAGCGGGACGATGGCGGGTATCCGGACCGCGATGGCAAGAGCGATCTCTACTACACGAGTTTCGCCGTCGATGCGTTGACGGCGCTGCAGGATCCGCTGCCGGAGCGTCGTCTGGCGGGGTTTTTGAGGGGTTTCGGCGACGGTGACGGGCTGGATTTCGTCCATTTATGCTGTCTGATCCGGCTGTGGTCGGTGCTGCGCGAGGAGAGACCGGAACCGGCGCAGCTGGAGCGGATGTTCAAGCACCTGGAACGGTTCCGGAGCGACGATGGGGGGTTCGAGGTGGATGCGGAGGCGGATGAGGGTTCGGCCTACGGCTGCCTCCTGGCCTACGGGGCCCACGCGGATCACGGGCGGGAGGTGGAACGGCTGGAGGCACTGGCGGACTGTCTGGACCGGTTGCGGGCCGAAGGCGGGGGATGGGCGAACGACTCGATGATTCCGATCGGTTCCGTTCCGGCCACGGCGGCGGCGGTGACCGTGAGCCGGAACCTGCGGCATCCTGTTCCGGAGGGAACGGGCGACTGGCTCATGGCGCAGTTCCATCCGCAGGGCGGGTTTGTGGCGGTGCCGGGTGCGCCGATGCCGGATTTGCTCTCGACGGCGGTGGCGCTGCATGCGCTGGACGGGTTGCAGGCGGATTTCGAGGTGCTCAAGGAGCCCTGCCTGGATTTCATCGACAGCCTATGGACGAACGCCGGCGGGTTTCACGGGAATTGGAGCGATGACGAACTGGATTTGGAGTACACCTACTACGGCTTGTTGGCGCTGGGGCACCTGGCGCTGTAGGTGAGGTTTGGTCCGCGCGAGGGTATCGCAACAGGTGAAGGGATGGATTTCGAGAGCGTGAGGTTGAAGGCGCGGGAACGGCTGCTGGCGGAGCGGACGGCCGGCGGCTGGTGGACCGGAGAATTGTCCAGCAGTGCGCTCTCGACCGCGACGTCGATCGTGGCGTTGACCTTGGTGGAGGCGCACCGGGAGCGGATCAGGCGGGGGGTGACGTGGCTGGCTGGGCAGCAAAATCCGGATGGCGGCTGGGGCGACACGGACCGGAGTTTTTCGAATTTGTCGACGACGCTCCTGAGTTGGTCGGCGCTGAAGTTGGCGAGGCATCCGGACCGGGCTGCGTTGGAGCGGGCGGAGAGGTGGATTGGTGAGCGGGCAGGAGATTTGGATCCGGAGACGCTGGTCAGGAAGGTAACGGAGAGGTATGGGCGCGACCGGACGTTCGCGGTGCCGATCCTCATGATGTGCGCAATCTGCGGGACCCTGGGCGAACCGGATGCCGCTTGGCGCCGGGTGCTACCGTTGCCGTTCGAATTGGCGGCCTTTCCGAGGGAGTGGTTCGCGGCTTTGCGGCTGCCGGTGGTGAGCTACGCGCTTCCGGCCTTGATCGCGATCGGCTATGCGCGGCACCATCACGCGCCTGCGCCGGTGCCGTTGAGATGGGTCCGGTCGATGATTTGGCCACGGGTATCTGGGCTGCTCGAGCGAATCCAGCCCGGGAGCGGTGGTTTTCTGGAGGCCGCGCCGTTGACGGGCTTCGTGACGATGGCGTTGGCCTCAGCGGGCGAGAAGGATCATCCGGTGGCCCGCCGGGGTGTGGGGTTTCTGGTCGAGGGACAGCGGGAGGATGGGAGTTGGCCGATCGACACGAATCTTTCGACGTGGGTGACGACGCTGGCGGTGAAGGCGCTCTGGCGGGAGGAACCCTGTACCGTGGAGGAGAGCGACGGGGTGTTGAGTTGGCTTCGGGCACAGCAGTATGTTCGGGTCCATCCCTTCACCAACGCCGCCCCGGGAGGCTGGGCCTGGACAAACCTGAGCGGCGGGGTGCCGGACGCCGATGATACCCCCGGAGCTCTTTTGGCCCTGCGTCTGCTCGATCCCGGGGCGCGAGAGGCGGCGGAAGCCGGGATTGGTTGGTTATTGGACCTGCAGAATTCGAACGGTGGAATTCCAACCTTTTGCCGGGGATGGGGCGCCCTACCCTTCGACCGGTCGAGCGCGGATCTGACGGCACACGCGCTGCGGGCGTGGGCAGTGTGGCGCGAGGAGGTGGCTGACGAACTCCGGGAGCGGATCGATCGAGCAGCGGCGCGCGCCATGGCCTTTCTGGCACGGCAGCAGCGGAGTGATGGCTCCTGGGTGCCGCTTTGGTTTGGCAATCAACACGTGACGGACGAAGAAAATCCGGTCTACGGGACGGCGAAGGTCGTGCTGGCGTTGAACGAAGTGCGCGACTGGTTGCCGGAGGGCGAGGTGTTGCGGAAGGGTGGCGTGGCTTGGCTGGAGACCGCGCAACGGGGAGACGGGAGTTTTGGCGGCGACGGAAGCGACAGCGGACCGGGGTCGATCGAAGAAACGGCGCTGGCGACGGAAGCCTTGATTCGCGCCGGGCGACTCGACGCCGGGGGGCGGGGTTTGGAAGCGCTCGGCAAACTGACGGAGGGAGGAACGGCGTTTTCGGCGTCTCCAATTGGATTCTACTTTGCGAAACTGTGGTACTACGAGCGGTTGTATCCGCTAATTTGGACCGTGAGCGCCTTTGAAGCGGGGAAGGCGGACGGGCTGGATTCTAGATTCACGTGAGAATCTGGCGGATTTGGCTTTCTCGGGCTTCGATGCTTTCGCAGAGCTTCATTTGAACGCGGGCGCGGTGGAGGTTTTGGAGTTCGTGCCGGACTTTAAAATAGCGGTTTCCCGCCAGGTAATCGGTGTAGAACCGGAGCCCGAGTTCAAACGCGATCAGGCGAACGGCGTCGTAGAGGAAGCGATGGTCTGTCGGTGAAAGAAAACCGGAAGCCTCGCGGAGATAGCCCCGCATGAGGGCATCGAAAAGATCGAGATCGAAATAAACCTCGTCGAGGTCCTGGGTTTCCTCGCCGGCCGGGTTGCAGGCGCTCCGTGCGGCATCGCCGACGTCGTAGTGGATGAGCCCTGGTTTGACCGTATCAAGATCGATGATGGCCGTCCCTCGGCCGGTGACGTCATCGATCATGATGTTGGTGATCTTCGGGTCTCCGTGAATGGGCCGGATGGAGAGTTCACGGGAGGCCGCGGCATTTTCCAGGACGGGAACGAAGGACCGGCGATCCTCGATGAAGCGGGCGATCCGCTGCGATTCGGCCGAGGCCGTGAGGAGTCGCTCCCCCCCGGGGGTGGCGCGGATTTCGTCGAACGCCCGCAAGTAATCCGGCGTCACGTGGAAGCCTGGCAGGGTGTCGGCGAGATTTGCGACGGGAAAATCGGCGATGAGGTGATGAAAATGTCCCAGGACCCTGCCGGCTTCGAAGGCGTGTTCGGGGGAGTGCACCCGGTCGTGGCTTTTGGCCGAAGCGATCAGGGACAGCCCCCGCCAGTAGCTGCCATCGGGAGCTTCGAAGAGATCCCGGCCGTCGCGAGCGGGAATGATCCGTGGGAGCTGCCAGATCCGATCGGCTTCATCGGCGGCCGCTTCGATCCGGCGATGGGCATGCTCCGTGACGGCACGCATGTTCGCCATCACGGTTTCGGGCGATTTGAAGACGGCGTGATTGATGCGTTGGAGGACGAAGCGGTGTTCATCGAAGGTGGTGCGAAAGACGGCACAGAAGGTGTCGTTCACGTTCCCCGACCCGAGCGGTTCGACGGTCACCAGACGGCCGGGGACGTCGAAGGCCTTTGCGGCATCGGCTGGATTCATGCGTCGTCCAGTTCGTTCAGCTCCTGCTCGAAACCGCCGGAAAGGATCGGGAAGCGGCACCAGGTTTTCGGATCGAGGTTTTCGTCGTCCAGGTGGAACGAGGGGGCAAACCTCTCGCGCTTCCACTGGTTCCTCGACCAGAGGCGGAAGAAACGGCGGACCCACTCGACCCGTTGCGGTCGCGGTTCGTCCGGAAAATCGACGGCGAGGCGCTCAACGATGGTGGCGGGAGACGATTTGTCACGGATCGCCGCGCGTTCGATGGCATCGAGGACGGGGAAAGGCATCAGATCGGCCTCATCGGTTTGCGCCTCGGATTCGGGTCGGAGCTCGGCGGTGGGTTGCTGAGCGTTGATGAGGGTGAGTTCGGGAATGGGACGGATGCGATCGCTTCCCTCGGTTTCGAGCCAGCGCAGCCAATGACGGAGGAAGGCTTTGTCGATGCCGCAAATCGGGCTGAGACCGCCGCTGGTATCGCCGTCCATGGTGGTGTAACCCACGGCGGCTTCGGAGCGATTCGAGGTGGCGAGTAGAAGGGCGCCGCGGAGGTTTGCCAGCATCCAAATGCCGGGTGAGCGGACGCGCGCCTGGATGTTTTGGAGGGCCAAATCGTCCCGTTCCCAGCTCAACTCCCGGTCGAGCGCCGAGGAGGCGAGGCCGGTGTATTTTTCGATGAGACCGGAGATCTCCCATCGGTGAAACGATGCACCGAGGGATTTCGCGAGCGTCCGGGCGGCGGTCTCCGTAGTTTCCGAACTGTTCTCCGAAGCCTGGTAAACGCAGGTGAGAAGCTGGGCCATGCCGGGTTCAGGGAGCTTCAACCAGTCGCCCAGCCGGCGCACGACCTCGACGTCGCCCAGTTCCGCGCGGCTCAGATCGAGCATGATTCGGACCAAACACGCGATAGCACCGGAGTCAGCTCCGCCGCTGAGGGAAAGGACGAACCCCCGGCTATGGCTTTTGCGGAGGTAATCGAACAGAGCCAAAGCCACGGCGTGGGCGAATTCCTCTTCTTTGGAAAGGGTGGGGTAGGTGGTGCTGGGGTCGATCGAAACGGCTGGCTCGTCTTTCCAGGGGAAATCGATCGCGACATCGGCACCGTCGTCCGGGGCGACGGCGCGCCCGACGGTCCGGGCCTGCTCGCTGCGCAGGCGATCGAGAGGGATCGCTGCGTGAATGAGATGGTGTTCCCGAAAGCTGAGTCGAGGATGAGCCGCCAGAAGACGGCCACCACAGGCGATGAGAGTGCCGCCATCGTAAATCGCGCGTCCGGCCTCGTTCCCGAGGAGGTTGGCGTAGAGGTAGACCGAACCGTAGGCGCGGGAGTGTTCGAGGACGTAGCGATGCCGGATGGCGTCTTTTCCAAAGGCAAAATGGCTGGCACTGGGATGGAGGATGACGTCCGCGCCGCGGGCGGCGAGCCGGGAACCGGGTGTCGACGCCACCCAGGCATCCTCACAGATTTCGATGCCGAACCGGACGCCGCCGATTTCGTAGAGGAGATCGCCGACCGGTACACCGTTCCAGGTGGTGACGACGCCGGGGGGCCAGGGTTTGAACCAGCGCGGCTCGTAGTGGAGGCCATCGCCGGCGAGATGTTGTTTGGGGGTGATGCCCAGGATGCGGCCATTCGCGATGAGGGCGATGGCGTTGTAGACCGCGCCACGAAGCCACAGCGGGATACCGAGCGTGAGGATCAGGTTCTCCGATTCGGTGGCCAGTTCCTCGACGGCCTGCCATGCGCGGTCGGCGAGATGCGGAGCGAGGAAAACGTCTTCGCACCCATATCCGGGGACGTTCATCTCCGGGAGGCAGAGAACCTGAGCCCTGGCCTCCCGGGCGGATGCCATGGCGGCGCGGATCCGGGTGAGATTACCCGGCCAGTCGAGCGGCGTCTGGTTCAGGGCCGCCGCGGCGACGGTGATGGCATCCATAGGTCAAACTGCCGGTGACGAACCGGCGTGGCAACTGTTACGTGCTCGGGGGAGGGTAGGGACGACCCGGTGTCTGCGGGCTTGACCTCTCCGCCGGGGCGATGTTTTCTCTGCGGCGATGGCAAGAACGATCGTCGTTTGCGGAGCGATTCTGGTCGCGGCACTGCCGGGCTGGGGGCAGGAGGTGCAACCGGCGCGGATCGCGGTGGTGGATTTCAAAGGGTTATTGGCTCAGCACCCGGAAGCGATCCGGATCGAGGCGGCACTCGAGAACCGTCGGGTGGAAGCGCTGCGCCAACTGGAGGAAAAGCGGAACGAAGCGCGGCTGCTGGCGGAGAATGCGCGGCAGATCCAGCAGGCGGGGCTCGATGGTGACGGCGCGTTGACGCCCGAGGCTGAGAACATGCTCATGGACCTGCGCAAGCAAGATGCCGAACTGCGCCAGACGATGCGTCAGCTGGAATACGAAGTGCAGGAGAAGTTGATCGACGAGCGCCGGGAGGCGTTCGCGAAGCTCACTGCGGCCTTGCAGGCAGCCGTGCGGGAAACCAATTCGGGGCGTTACGATCTCGTGCTCGACGCTTCAGCGATTTCCCGCGCCGGGTTTCCGCAGGTGCTCGATCATTCGGGCGTGGACGATTTGACCAAGGAAGTGATGGCCTTCATGGCTGCGCAAGGGGGATTCTGATGAAGAGAGGCCGTGCATTCCCAGTTCCTGTTTTCGTTTTCGTCAGTGGCGCGCTGTTCGTCACGGCTGCCCTCGCCCAGAATGCAGGATTCGCCGTCGCGACGGTCGATTTGGAGCGCCTCTTCAAAGCACACCCGGACACGGTGGAGGCCGAGAAAGCGTTGGACGCCAAGAAGAAGGAGCTTCGCGAGGATTACCAGGAAAAGGCCAACGCGCTCAAAAGGGTCCTGCAGGAGCATCAGGCCGCGACACGGAGGCTGGCACAGGCGGGTAAAAACCCGGATGACGATCTCGTCTCGGCCGCGGAGGATCTGCTGAAAGAGGCGAGCGAGCTCGAGAAAGAGGTCGCGACGCTTCAGACGAAACAGAAGGCTGACCTGGAACGGGAGTTTCTCGAGGTGAAGCGGGGCATCATCGCCGATTTGCGGGACGTCATCGCGGTTTACAACGCCAGCGGCCGTTTCGACGTCGTGCTCGATGCCTCGGCGAAATCGGCGAACGGGTTGCCCCAGCTCCTCCACGCTCCAGCTGCGGAGGACATCACCGAGGAAATTCTCGAACGGCTCGAGAAGCGGGGATGAGCCGGGTCGCACTTCCGGTCGACCGGCTGGAAGCGGTCTGGCCCAACCGGTTCCGGAGTGGCGACCTTCGATTGGGTGCGCTGTTGCATGGGGCATCGGTCACGAGCGAGCTGGAACCGGTTCTCGGGCGCCTGGAAGGTCTGGAGCGTGAGAGTTTCTTTCGGATATCGGCTCTGTTCGGCCCGCAGCACGGCTTTCAGGGGACGACGCAGGACAACATGATCGAATGGGAGAGCTACCGCCACCCACGCCTCCAAGTGCCGGTCCACAGTTTGTATGGTGAGCACCGCAAACCGACGCCGTCCATGCTGGCCGGAATTGACGCGCTCTTCGTCGACCTCGTCGATATCGGGACCCGGTATTACACCTTTATCTGGACGCTTCTGCTGGCGATGGAAGCGTGTGCCGAGGCAGGCGTCCCCGTGATTCTGGCGGACCGGCCCAACCCTTTGAACGGCGAAAGCGTCGAGGGTGATCCCCAGCGAGAAGATCATGTTTCTTTCGTCGGCCTCCGCCCGCTGCCCGTGAGACACGGCATGACGATCGGCGAACTGGCGATCCATTTCCGGGACGAGAATGCGGCCGGCACGGATCTGGTCGTTTTGCCGATGGAGGGGTGGAAACGCTGGATGTGGCACGATGACACCGGGCTGCCCTGGGTCATGCCGTCGCCCAACATGCCGTCGCTGGACACGGCAACGGTTTACCCGGGCATGTGCCTGTTCGAGGGGACGAACGTGAGCGAAGGGCGAGGGACGACCCGGCCCTTTGAACTCTTCGGCGCTCCGTGGATCGACGGCGAAGGGCTGGCGGACGAACTGAACTCGCTGGAGTTGCCGGGTGCCCGATTCCGTCCGGTGGCGTTTGAGCCGGGGTTCCAGAAGTCCGCCGGCGAAGTGTGCCAAGGATGTCAGCTCCATGTGACGGAGCGAAACGCGTTCTTGCCTTACCACACCGGAGTGAGCATTTTGCGAGTCATCGGGAAGCGATATCCGGCGCATTTTCAGTGGAATGCGCCGCCATACGAGTATGAATACGAGAAGCTGCCGATCGAAATCCTCACCGGTCGCCCTGTGGCGGACACCTTTCCCGAGTTGGTTTAAGTGGCTCTGGGCCAGTTTTTTGATACCGGCTGCGCTACAGGGGAGCCCGCTGCTTCGCATGAACGAACCGGCGGAGGGTTTGCTGAAAACCGCAGAGAGCTTTTCGAAGATCGGGGAACCTCGAGAGGCGCCGGCTGGGCCGCGCTTTCATGCCGAGCAGTGGCAAACCTTGATGCGCCACTACCTGGCCGTGCACGACCGGTTCCCGCATGTCTACTACTTCTTCTGCACGGTTTACTACACGCCGATGGAAGCGGGCTTCACGGCGGAGGCGGGGTTCGACGTGACACCGGACGGGCGCAGCCAGCTCGGCAGTCGCCGGTTCGCCAAGAGCTTTCTTCGTGCGGTCGTGATGGAAGGATTCGGACGGCTTGAAGAACCGGCTTCGGGAGGCCGGGAATACGTCAAATACTGGGGCAGCTGGGGATACGATACCCGGGCACTCGGGAACCGGAACAACACGCTGAAGGACCGGACCTCCGCGGCGGTGCACCGGCGAAACACGCTCTTTTCGAAGGGCACACCGATGCAGGTGCTCGATCCGCATGTTTGGAACACCTTCGGCGGTTCGTCCTTCGAGGCGGCAGACACTGGCGGGGGGCTGTTCCGAAGCCAGATCGACCTCTATTGGGGTGAAGACTACCCGATGGGACCGGAGGACCTGTTTCGACCGGCGAGTTGTGATCTCGCCGTGAGCTGGATCGTCCCGGTGCTGGTCGGCTACTGACCGGACTGGCCAACGGTCAATTCTTCGCGGTAAAGATCGCGGTTGCTGGCCTGGTATTCGGCTTTCAGCCGGATTTGGAAGTCGTGGAGGCTGATCAGTTTCCAGCCGGTGAACGACCACGCGCCGGTCTTCCCGTCGTGCTGGATCCCGGCCAGGAGGTGGTAGGCGTCCTCGGTGATCTTGTTGGTTTCGTTTCGCGGTGTGTAGTAGAACGTCCGGAAAGAACTGCCGAGGGAATCTTCGCGCACGAGTTTCGGATCGAGGTAAACGACTTTCCCCGAGGCCTGGTGGATGAGGCGGAGGTCGGGGTAGCCGGAGCTTTGGAGTTTTCCTTCCTCGGTCAGTGGACGGCTACAACGAAAGCCCGGGCGCTGGTCCAACTCTTTCTCGAGGAAAGCTTCGAAGTGGCGACTGACTTCGTTGATTCTTCGTTCGTCGTAGACGGGGCTGTCCTCCTTGGCGAGAGCGATCAAGGAGCGGTCCAGCGCGCTGGAGACCGCTTCGATGATTGCCTTGCCCGCCGTCGAATCAGGGTTCAGCGGGAGGACCCGGTGTCCGGTCGCGGCGCGGACAACTTCCCGGAAGGCGACCTCTTCGGTGGATGACTGGTCGAGGAGCGTCCGGATGAGCGGTTCGAGTTCGGCTTCCTGGCTCTGGGCGGGCCCTCCGCCAGTGAGCAAAAAGAGCGAGGCGAAGACGATTTCAAACCCCGCTCGTTTGCCAGATCGTCTTGTATTCCGTGGCATCGAGGCAGCGGTAGGGGGTGGCGGCGGTTGATTCGAACCAGTCCCGTGAGTCGAGCTCCCAGTTGGCCGTGCGCTTGAGATTCGCGGCGGAACCGGCCCGGGTGAGGCTGGCGATTTCCGGATCCCCCGTGGCATCGATCAAGGCGTTCACGTCCATGTGCGAAGCCAGGACGGGCGCCAATTCGGCGGGATCACCCGTCAGAAGGTTGACGATTCCGGCCGGCAAATCGCTGGTGGCGAAGACTTCACCCAGGGACAAGGAAGGCGGAGCCGAATTGGGGGGAAGGACGAGGACCACGGCGTTTCCGGTGAGAATCGTGGCCGAGGCGAGGGTGACTGGGGCGAGCAGGCGGGGTGTTTCGGGGGCTAGGGCCGCCACGACACCAGTGGGTTCGAGTCGCGTCTGATTCTCGAGGGCGCCGGCGACGGGATTGGGCGAGCCGAAGACGGATTCCAACTTGTCGCACCAGCCGGCGTAGTAAACGAGGCGCCCGATGGAGGCCTCCACTTCGTTCCGCGCCTCATCCGGTCCCGAGCCGGAGCGCTCCAGCTCGCCGGTCAATGAGGCCGAGCGAGACTCCAGCATTTCGGCGGCGCGGTAGAGGATCTGGCTGCGAAGGAAGGCCGAACTTCCGAACCAGCCTGGCTGGACCTTTCGTGCGGCGCGAACGGCGTCCCTAAGGTCTTTTCTCGAGGCGAGTGGCACGTTGGCGTGAAATTGGCCTTCCGGCGTTTCCATTTTGCGGTATCGCCCGCTCTCCGTCCGGACGAAGCATCCATTGACGAAGAGTTTCGGTGTCTTCAGGACGTCCAGGCGAGCTGGGGCGGGTTCCATGCGGGACGCTAGGCTCCAACGTCTGCCGGGCCAAGCGGATTTCAACCGCTCAGCATTCCGATTGTGTTTTTGACAGAGCGGAGGGTTCCGGCTTTTGGTGGAGGAGAAAATGGGACGTCGATTTTCAAAGGTCGCGCGTCAAAGCAACGAAAGCCTCTCCGTGCCAAAATTCCTCAGTATTCTCCTCCTTCTCGCGGTCTTTCCCGCTTCCTCGATCTTGGGCTACCCGCTGACGGTCGCTCAACAGGAGCGTTTGGAGACCTATCTCCCTCGCACTTTGGAGAAACTCGAGCGGCGGCAACCGATTCACGTGGCCCTGGTTGGAGACGGCGTGGCGCAGATGATCACGCTCGACGAAAACCGGCACAACATGCTGCTTTCGCTGCACGGCTATTTTCTGAGGCGGCTGGAGCAGGAGTTCTTCTATCCTGGAGGAGTTCACCTGCTGAATCCTCTGGCGGACCATCCCCGGAAGCTCCGGAACCATCGCGGGGAAGAGATTCTTCTCGAGCAATTCACCTCGGCGGAGGCGACGAGTCTCAATGCGCTACAGTGGGTGACGACCCGGGTCTTCTTGAACCGGCCGGATTTGGTGGTGCTTCACCTCGGGCTGAACGACTTCCGGTTCGATGTCCTGGGCGAGTCGACGCGGCGCTCGCTGAGCCGGGCGATCGAGTTCTGCCTGCGGAACGAAGCGGAGGTGATTTTGGTGGGCCCGACTCTGATGCGCGATGCCGGTGGGCCGAACGGATGGGGAGCGACGCGTTTGCACGCCGCGATTCTTCGGGATTTGGCGGCGCAGTGGAACGTCATGTTCCTGGATCCCGGCCACGCGTTGGGGAGGACCCGGCCGGCCTTGTCCGAAGGGACGCCGGAAGATCTGGCAGCGCAGGTCTCGCGCGATCTCGCACTCGATCTCTTCGATTACGGTCCGGGGGTAAAGGAAGCTATTTTCATGAATTCGGTGGCTCACCGGAATGCCGGTGCCGCCATGGCCGGACAGCTCATGGATGGGGTGGCCGACTCGGGCTACGAGATCTCCGCGAGCGCTGTTCTGGCGGGAGAAGATGGATTGGAGGTCGATCTGACGCTTCGTGCAAAAGACGGATTGAGGCGGCAGGGAGTGCTCACGGCCCTGAATATTGGTCGAATCTGGGAACCGAAAGTGGTGCCGCATGCCCTCTCGATCGATCCCGAAGGAGAGCAGCGGTTTCGAATTCGGTACGAGAGACGGACCGCGGGCGGCGACGGAGGGGATTACCGGTTCACGGCGAACATGACGACCCTCCCATGCTCGTTTCTCCTCAGCGATCTGGACCGCACCACGATGGTGGATGTTCAGGTGCCGAAGGAGCCGGTGCACGTGGTCTGGGATTTCAGCCCGCGCATCGATCAGCGCCGGACGTTTCCGCTGCGCTTCATGATTGGCAACGCCTCGGCCGAGCCGGTGAACGGAACCTACCGCCTTCGCTATGCCGGACAGCAGGCGCGTGGGGCTTTCGATTTAGAGCCTGGAGGAAACAAGACCTTCACGGCCAATCCACAGCTGCCCTCCGATGAGGTCTGGCGCAGCCGGGAGACGGTCGTTCTCGAGGTCGAAACGGGGGGGCAGACCCTACTGTTCAAACGACAGGCGGAAGCCGTGCAGGATGGGGTTTTAGAATCGGCGATTCCGCTGGAGCCCCTCGATCGCTACGCGGAGGGTGAGGCATCGAAGGGCAAGCGCGTGACGATGACGGCGAGCGCCAGCGATGAAGCGCTTCAGTTGGTGTTCGATCTAGGGGGGATCCCCCTGGAAACGGCGACGGGCCGGGATGCCCTGATCCTGAAGCTGGCTTTGGATGGGCGGCCCTCGGCAGAGTGTCAGGGGACGGGTTTCGTGGAACCTCTGGTCATCCGGTTCAGGGACAGCGAGCCGGTTGGCAAGGTGGCGCCGATTCCGCCCGCCGCCTTTGGGAATGGCTACAGCAAAGAGCTGGATTCACGCGGCATCCAGGCTGTAATGGAAGACGGAGCTGAGGGAAAGCGGGTTCGGGTGATCCTTCCGCGGATCTATTTTTACCGGCACTTCTGGAAGATCGGCGACGGCGGCGACCGGCTGGGACTGGCGGCGCAGGTTCAGTTTCTTCGCGCCGATGCGGTTTCGGGCGAGTTTTCCTATCCGGAATCGGCGACTTGGGTGACTTCGGCACCGGGCTTGCACCGGAACGACGCTTGCGGGTTGCCGTCGCTGGATCTCCGGACCGGCTCACCCGATGGGTGGAGCGTTCGGCTCTACTGACGAAGTCGGAGCGAATCGGGTTTCGGGTTGGCAATCGCCGGACTCTTCCATAGGGTTTCTACGATGAGTTCTTCCCAAACCCCCGTTAGTCCTGCCCGCCGCCGCTTTCTGAAGGCCACCTTTGCCTCGGCGCTCGCGCTCCCCGCTTCACGTGTCCTCGGCGCCAACGAGGAAATTCGAGTCGGTGTCGTCGGCGTTCGAGGGAGAGGGAAAGGTCACCTGGACGCATTCAGCCGGTTGTCCGGTAGCCGGGTCGTGGCGGTCTGCGATGTGGATCCCGCGGTTTTGGCGGAACAAACGGCTCGAGTGACGCAAGCGCAGGGGATCAAAGTCGACGCCATCGAGGACTACCGGCGTTTGCTGGAGCGTTCGGACATCGATGCGGTGGCCATCGCGACACCGAATCATTGGCACGCGCTGATGGGGATCTGGGCGTGCCAGGCTGGAAAGGACGTCTACCTCGAGAAGCCGATTTCTCACAACGTGCGCGAAGGGAGAATCCTGGTCCAGGCGGCGCGCAAACACGGGAGGATCGTTCAAGGTGGGACGCAGAACCGGTCGAATCCCAAATTCCAGGAGGCGGTCGCTTTTGGCCAGTCCGGTGAATTGGGGAAACTTCAGAGGGTTTACGGGCGCTGTTTCAAGGCGCGTTCTTCCATTGGGAGCAAGGGGAAAGGCCAGTTACCCAAGGGCCTGAACTATGATCTCTGGACGGGACCGGCCGAAATGGAACCTTTGACCCGCGAACGCCTCCACTACGATTGGCACTGGGTCTACAACACCGGAAACGGCGACATGGGCAACCAGGGCGTTCACCAGCTGGATATCGGGCTCTGGGTGCTGGGTGATCCGGGCGGGTCGCGCCGCGTTTTCAGCGTGGGGGGACGCCTGGGTTACGTGGATGACGCCGAGACGCCGAACAGCCAGTTTGTGCTTCATGAATTCGATGAAGCTCCGCTGATCTTTGAAACCCGGGGCTTGCCGCGGGCCAAGGAATTTCAGGACCCCGGAGCGTGGCGCGGAAACATGGATAAGCCCCTTGGAAATCCCTCCCTCAGCGGAATCTCCCTGATCGCGGAGTATGAAAAGGGGTCCATCTACTTCGATCACGGTCGTCGGGCGGCGATCATCGACGAGAAGGGCGATTTTGTCCGCCAATTCGAGGGTGATGCCAGCGTCTCATCCGATCACTACGCCAATTTCCTCGGCGCGATGCGCTCACGGAAGGTTGAGGACCTCACGGCGGACTGCGAGAAGACGCATCACTCGAGCGCCATGTGCCACACGGGAATGATTTCTCATATGATCGGCAAAAAGAGCGAGCCCAATGAGATTCGCGATCGCTTGAAGGGCGATTCTCTGGCCCTCGAGGGTTACGAGCAGTTGGCTGAGCACCTTGGGCGGAACGGGGTCGACCTGGCGAAGACACCGCTGACGTTGGGGCCGAGTTTGGCCTTTGATCCGGCCGAAGAGCGCTTTGCGGGGAACGGAGAGTTGGATGAAGCGGCGAACGCGCTTCTTTTCCGGGTCGGCCGGGGCGAGTTTCGAATTCCAGAGGAAGTTTGATTTCCTGGAGGGGCAGGTTTGCGGAAAAACGGGTGACAAACGCTCCGGTTTACGAGAATCTGGCGGTTTAGTTGTGGTGAAGGAGTTTCCTTTCCCCAATCTCCCTGAAGACAGATGGTTCTCGCGCTCCGGCTTCCGCTTCGATTCCTCGTCCCCCTGCTTCTCGTGGCGGGGGAGGGCGTGACATGGGCTCAGGGCGCGGGTGCGGTCGACTCGACGCAACAGCTCGTCGCCCAACGGCAGGAGCGGCTCCGTTTTCTCGAGGGGAAGCTCTCCGAAGCCGCAGAGCTTCAACGATCTGGCGATTTGGCAGGGGCGCATTCCCTGAGCCGGGCGGTTTTTCTCGAGACGCCTGGGTGGGAGGCGAGTTCGGAGCTGAAGCGGCGGTCCTTCGATCAGTATCAGGTCGTGGTCCGGCAGCGGACCGATGAGATGGCCCGGGGAGGTCGCGTGAAGGAAGCGGCGCAGACGATGGAACAGTTCTTCGCCGATGCGCAACAGAAGCAAGTTCCAGCCCACTGGTTGGAGCAGAGATCGAAAGATCACCTGGGGGACTTAAAGGATGACGACACCTACGAGGTGGCGCGCACGCCCCAGCATGTGGCGAATGCGGACCAGGTCCGGAAATGGCTGATCGAGGCAGATCACGCCGCGCAACTCGGGCGTTTCGACCATGCTTCGACGCTGTATGCGCAGGTGTTGAACGTGGACGCTTACAACACCGCCGCGCGCCGGGGGATGGAACAGGTCGACCGGTTAGTGAACCAGTATTACGACGCGGCTTACGATCAAACCCGGGCGTCCTTCCTTGCCGAGATCACCAAGCAGTGGGAGAGCCCGGTGCCACAGTTCCAACTGGAAAACGTCGAGCAGCCTGCGCCGGACTTCTTCGAGGCGCCCGAGGCGTTCGAAACCGTGCGCACCCGGATGAAAATGATCCAGATTCCATCCGTCGAGTTCGTTCAGACGCCACTGCGAGAGGTGGTGGAGTTCCTGGATGCGCGAAGCAAGGCTCTCGACCCATCCGGGCAAGGGGTCAACCTGGTCCTCGACACCGGGGGGAACACGTCGCTGGAAACCTATCCGATCTCGCTTCGGCTGAACCGGGTGACGCTGGAGGTCGTTCTGGATTACGTGGCGCAACTGGCCGGGATGAAGGTTCGCCCGGAGGAGTTTGCGGTGTCGATCGTGCCTGCGACAGCGCTCGATAACACGGCATTGATCACCAAGAGCTACCGGGTGCCGCCCGATTTTATTTCCTCGGGATCGATGGGCGAAGGAGACGATCCTTTCGGAGCGAACGATCCCTTTGCCGGTTTGGGCGGGGGGGGCGGCTCCGAGACCAAGCTTCAGAAGCGTCTCACGGCAAAAGAGTTTCTCGGTCGGAACGGCGTGCAATTTTCGGAAGGGGCCACGGCGCAATTCATTCCGTCGACGAGCACGCTTCTCGTCCGGAACACCCAGGATCAACTCGACTTGGTCGAACGTTTGGTGGAAGCGAGTTTTGGAGGCGTGGCGAAGCTGCTGAAGGTGTCGGTCAAGACGCTCGAAATCGCGGAGACGGACCTTCGAGAAATCGGTTTTGACTGGCTACTCGGACAATTCAATGTGCCAGGTAGCGATCGCGTTTTCGCAAGCGGCGGCACTTACGGCAACACCTCGCAGGCTCCGGGAGCCAATTTGGAGCGTGATTACTCCTTTGTCCCGCCCGGCAGTTCCGCCCCCCTCGGCGATTACCCCGTGACGAGTGGAAATCGGACCGGTGGAGCGATTCAATTTGGCGACTCCGTCGAAGCGGCGATCAATCGGACCGTGGGTGTGGGGGAGACCACACCCGCTTTCACAGGAAATCGCACTCCCGGGACGTTTTCCGTAGGGGGTGTTTTTACGGATCCGCAGTATCAAGTCGTGCTCCGGACACTGGAGCAGCGGCGCGGGAATGATATCGGGGCGACGACCACCATCGTGACGCGAACCGGGCAGCCGGCTAAGGTCGAGGGGATCCGGGAGTTCATGTATCCTTCGGAGTATGATCCACCGGAAGTTCCGGATCAGTTCGGAGGAGGACTTGGGGGCACGCAAGCCACGCCCTTCACCCCCGCTCACCCCACGTCATTCGAAGTCCGGGAACTCGGAACGACCCTCGAGGTCGAAGGGGCCATCGCTCCGGACGGAGTGACGGTGGACCTTTCGCTCATCCCCGAGATCGTCGAGTTTATCGGCTTCATCGATTACGGCAGCCCGATCCGCTTCATTAATTCCGATCCATTCGGAAATATCACGGAGGACCGGGTGCAGCCGAATCCGATCCTTCAGCCCGTCTTCCGGACGATCCGGGAGAACACCATGGCGTGGGTTTACGATGGAGCGACCGTCGTGATCGGGGGATTGGTTCAAGACCGTCCGTCGATGCTCGAAGACCGTGTTCCGATCCTCGGCGACACCCCTTTGATCGGGCGGTTCTTCCGTTCAAAGATCTCGCAGAACGAACGGCGCGCGATCATCTTTTTCGTTACGGTCAACATCGTCGATCCCGCCGGAATGGCGGTGGCGGAGAGCCAAAACACGCTGGCACCGGGCGGCGAGTGAACGATCGCAACCTTGCAAATCGAACCGGAGAAGGTCAAACCGACCGGTTGCTGTAAAGGCGGTTCCGGTGTTCTCGTCCAACGAGCAATGAGTGAAGCAAGGGGGTCAGCGCGGCTTTGGTGGGGGTTCGGGATCGTCTTGGTGATGATCGCGATTCTCGTGGCGACGGCCCTTCTGGGATCCGCCTGGGCATTGAAGCGGGTGATCGCCGCTGAGGGTTTTGAAGGGGAAGTTCGGCACTGTTTGCAAGAGGGCCTGGGTGTCGATGTCGTGCTCGACCCGATCGAATCCCGCGGCATGGTGTTCGCCCAATGCCCTTCGGCTTGGCTCGTCGCCAAGGACCGCACCTGGGCCGTTCGTCTGGTCAACGTCAAGAGCGAGCTTAACCCACGAGGCCTTTTCCGGCGCGCTTTCGAGTTCCGCTCCGTTCGGATTCAAGAGGCTCATTTCTGGTTCGGAATGGTTCCGGAAGAGGCTCCTGAACTGGTGGCCGGATTGCCCCGTGCAAGAGACGTTTCCAACTGGGTGGCGGCGCTCTTGCCGAGAACGGTCCGTTTCGGTCCGGGTTGTCGCTTGGAAGCGGTCACACTGCACGCGAGGGGCGCCTCGGCAGCCGGCGGCGCTCCGGTCTTTCAATTGGAGGCGGAAGGAGCTGCCAGTTTTCGAAACGACCGGTTGAGCTGGCGGCTGAAGGAGGGCGAGATCGCGAGCATCATGTCCGGCGAATGGCGGCTGGAGGAGCTAAGTGGTTTCCTGGAGGCCACGGAGTTTGGCCTGGAGCGCGGTGAGTTCCGCTCGGCTCGGGGCGGGGTGATCTCGTTTTCGCCGGCGCAGGGGGCTCCGGGAAAACCGCTCGTCCTTCCGGTGGAGGGTTCGGGACTGACGTTTGAGCCGGCCGCTCCGGACCAAGAAGAGCCCGTGGGTCCCGTCAACCGGGTGCAAGCTGACTTCCGGGGCGAACTGGAGACTCAACTTCCATTCGCCCACCGCGTCCGTTTCACCGGTGACTTTCATGCGGAGGGGCTGCAACTGGGGAAATCGCGAGTGTTCGAGCTTCTCGCCAGTCAAACGGGTGAAGAGCAGCTGCGGAAGCTGACCAATGGTGAGGCCACGGGATTGCTTCAGTGGTCGCCAGGGTTGGTGCGTTTGGAGGAACTGCAGTTTCGCGAGGAGGAATTGGTTCGCCTCGACGGGTGGATGTCCGTCGCGGGACCGGAACTGGCCGGGGTCTTTGAGCTTTCTCTCCCTGCCAACCTGGTCTCTCAGATCCCGGGTGGAAAACCGCGTGGTTTCAGTTATCCGGCTTCCGGATGGAGCACCGCGCAACTCCAGGTGGAAGGCCGGATCGGAAGTTGGCGAGAGGATTTGACCCGCCGCCTGGTTGATCAGGTTTCATCCGAAATCGGCGTCGCGCCAGCGCCTGTGATCGAGGGCGGCTCCTTCGTCGATCGCGATCGCCGTCCGAGCCCGAAGGAACTGAACCGGATGTTTGAAGAGCTGTTTCAGGAGTTGATTTCGCGCGAATCGGGAGCGGCCGGTGGAGCCTCCTCGTGACGCAGGAGGAAGGTGTTGGCCGGAGAGAGCTGATAATAAAGGCTTCTTTATAATTTGATTTTCGAGATCTCTTCCCTATCATAGCTACCAAGCCTCTCGCTTGGTCGCCGTGAAATTTCGTTCTCCCTTCAGCGCTTTCGCCCTCTCCGTCGCATTCCGTGTGCTCTTGATGCCGATCATGGCGGCGCAGGCTCCTGCCGAAGGGGAGGTCGCGGCGCCACGGGCTGGGGAAACACCTTTGATCGAACCTGCGTCGCCCGCCTCGGAAGATGAGGGAACGGAAAGGCGGCTTCCCGCCACCGCCTTTTCGGCGCTGCGCCGGTTGGCGGGAGCGTGGAGAGAGAGTCAGGAGGAACAGGCGTCAGTCGCCCCCGCCCCCTCTTCTGCGGCCGACATCGATGAAGGTCATGCCGAGGGAGGCGGTGGAATTGAGGTTGAGGACGGTGCGGCGGTCATCGCCGAGAGCGAACCGGCGCCGCTCGTCGTGGTGGTGGAACCTGCTGAGGAAGAACCAGACCCTACCGAGTTGGGGGCGCGCCCGATGGTAGTGGAAGACGAAGTTTCCCGGCCATCCGAAGGCGAAGTGGTGGCCGAGATTCCGGTGATGGAAGAAGCCGGCCCCCCGGTTGTTGATGACGAAGAACCGGCCGCGTTGTTGGCGCAGGCCGCGGAACCGGATCTGGACGAATGGGTCGACGGCGAAGCTTCCGGTTTGGTCCGCCCGCCGGAGAGCGGGAGCGGACCTGGGCCAAGGGAACGTCGTCCGGAAGGACAGGCTGCATCCTCCGAAGGCGGCGGAGTCGCCCTTCATCCGGTGCGGGGAAGTTACCGGCTCGGTCCGGGTGACCAGCTCAATTTCGGGCTCCATGGTAAACCCTCACTGACCAGGAAAGCCGTGCCGGTGGGACCGGACGGCACGGTGAGTTACCTTCAGGCCAGACAGGTGACTGCCGCAGGGCGGACCCTGCCGGCGCTCAAAGCCGAACTCGAGAAGCTCCTCGCGAATTATCACCGCAACCCGAAGGTCATCCTGACCCCAGCCCGACTCGAGAGCAAACGCTACACCATTCTCGGTGAGGTGCGAAGGAACGGAGCTTACCCACTGGATCAGCAGGTCACCTTGGTGCAAGCCCTGGCCCGGGCGGGCGGCGTGGTGCTGGGCGCCGACGGAAACGGAGTGACCGAGCTGGCCGATCTTCAGCGTTCGTTCGTCGTGAGGGAGGGGGCCAGGCTGCCGGTCGATATGGAGGCCTTGTATCTGCGGGGAGACCTGGAGCAAGACGTTCCGCTAAAGGCAGGCGACTACATCTACGTCGCCTCCCGCGTCCGAAACGAGGTGTATGTGTTCGGGGCGGTCCGGGAGCCCGGGATGAAGGCGATGCCGAGCGGCCGGACGACGTTGGCGGCCATTGCCGCTGCGGGCGGCTTTGGCCAGGCGGCGTGGCGCGACCGGGTTTTGGTGGTGCGCGGGCGACTGGACCAGCCCGAAGGGTTCATTGTGCCGCTGAACGATGTGATTCGCGGGCGTAACCCGGATTTTGAGCTTCATCCTGGCGACATCATTTACGTCTCCCGCCGTCCCTGGGCGGTGGCGGTGCAGGTGATGGATCAGGCCTTGCAGGCCTACATCGACGGCACCGTTGCCGGTTGGGTCGCGGATGGAGACATCGCGGTTTCGGCCGCGTTTTGACGGGTCCGATTCGCCATCCACCAGTCCTCCCTCGACATCACCATGCGACGAAACTTTCTCTTTCCTTTGGCACCTTTGCTGACGGGGCTCAGCCTCTCCAGCTGCGCGCTGATGTATTTGGACGACACGTTTGAACCGGACGAAACCTCGTTCCATCGTCCGCTCGAGCAGCGCCTGGACTTTGTGGCCTTGGATTTCGGGAAGCCGATCGACCAAGAAATGCTCTCAGCGACGGGAGAGGCTTACCAGGTCGGACCGGGCGACGTTTTGAAGATCGGAGTCGTGGAAATCCCCGAGACGGAGACAGAAACGGTCGTCCTGCCGGATGGGATGCTCTATTTCGACGTGGTGGCGCCCGTTCCGGCGGCTGGGAAAACGTTGACTCAGCTGGAACTGATCATGGCGGATTCCCTCCGGGATTTGTATCCGGACCCGGTGGTGGCCATCCAAGTGGCCGAGGTCAAGAGCCGGACTTACACCGTGATGGGGCAGGTCGTAGAGCCTGGTGTCTATCCGCTGGACCGGCCCACGACGCTTCTGGAAGCCATTTCCTTGGCTGGCGGCGTCTCCAGCCGCGAGGTGGCCTCGGTTTCACAGAACCTGGCCGATTTGAGGCGCTCCGTGGTGCTGAGGCATGGCCACGTCATTCCCGTGGATTTCGCCGCCCTGATCGAGGAGGGGGACATGTCTCAGAACATCCATCTTCGGCCGGGGGACTACCTGTATCTTCCAGCCAAAGGCACCGAGAAGGTGTATGTCATGGGCAGCGTGGTGAGGCCGGGGCCCGTGCCGCACTCGAGCGACATGACCTTCATCCGCGCCCTGGCATCGGCGGGTGGACCAGCTCCGAGTTCCTTCCGTTCTGGGGTTCTGGTGGTGCGGGATGCCATGGGGGGCGAGCCCAGAGTCGCCAGCATCAATCTCCACAAGCTGCTCCAGGGTGAACTGCGCGATTTCCCGATCGAGGCGAACGACATCATCTGGGTTCCCAAGGCGCCCTGGAAAAAGCTGTCCGAGTATGCCGAGGTGGCGACGACTTCGGCCGTGAGCACGATCGCGATCCAGGAGGCGGCGGAAAACTTCAACGGAGATTGAGGAGCCGTCACAAAGCAGCCTTCACCCGCGAGAAAAGAATCACGAAAGCGGTTGCGCGTCGCAAGGTCGTGCTGCTACAGCGTTACGGTTTGCGGCTGCGATCGATGTCCAGCGGCGGACGTTCCTCCATGGTATGAAACCCGACCGCTCTACGCTCCGGTTCCTGAATTCCTTTCCCGAAGACAACCGGCTTGAAGGCGAACGCTTGTTCCGCAAAGGCCGCGTAACTCAAATCTTCGGTAATCACCTGGTCGTCAATGGACGGGTCGAGGAGAACGGCACACTCTGCCGGACGACTCTCCGGCTCCAGGGCGACGTTTGGGAGGGCGACTGCTCCTGCCACGAGGGCGAACACTGTAGTTCGGTCGTGGCGACCATGTTTGCGCGCATGGATCGCGGCGAGGATCTGCCTTCGTCCCCGAACGAAGTAGCGGACCAGTCGATCACCGAGATGCTCGAAGAGAAGCTGGGGCGGGAACTTCTGCCGAACGAACAGCAATTCATCGACAAACTTGAGAAACGCTACCGGCGCTTTGAAACCGAAGGTGAGCTCACGGACCACGATCTCGTCCGCCTCAACGCCAAATGGCCGGTCGAAACCTACGGGCCGATCGAACTGTGGCCGGTTCCACCCGACGACATCGTCCATTTCTGGAATTACGTGGCCTACCAGTTTCGAAACCGGAACTTGGCTTATCCAAAGTTCATGGACACGATCACGGATCTCGAAGCCGTGGAGCAGTCCCTGAAAGACTGGGAACGCGAGAAGGCGGAGGAGGCCTGGAAGAAGGCCATCTTTGGTTTTGACCCGGGTGAGGACGAGGACGCCAAAGAGGTGGAGTTTCGCGTGATGCTGACGCCGACTGAGGCCCGGCTGCAGTGGCGACCCACCACCGAAGAGGCAGGTCCCTACGATTCGATTCAGGACCGGGCGCAGTTGGACGTCTTCCGCGAGCGCCACGAGCGCGGGGCACTGCAGATGGACGACCCTTCGGCGCTGATTTTGGAGTCCTTTCTGGCCGTGGTCGATTCGGCCGAGCACGCGACCATCCGCCTCGAGAACTCGAATCAGGCCGCGGCCTTGAACCGGCTGTTTCACGCCGGGGACGCCGCCACGCGCATGGTAAATCTGGACGCTCAGCGGGTGGCGCTGGAGGAGGCGTCCCTTGTATGGGAGTGCCGGGAGGAGGCCCAGGAGCCAGGGATGATGACCCTGCAGCTCGTCACCGCCAAGGGCGACGACATTCCGCACGCCGTGCGCCTGCTCCCCGGCCTCAGGAACCTCTATCTGGCCGACCATTCGGTGTTCCCCGGCCCGCGATTCTGGGAGGAGGGCACGGAGGTCTTGCCCAGCTACGAGATACCGGCCAGCCTGTTGTGTAGCGAGGCTGGCGTGGCGTTCCTCGACGGGATCGATGCCAATCTGCCGGAGGCACTCGAGAAGCGGATCGAAGAACGGCGCATGCGGGTCCGGCTGGCGATGCGCCTGAATCAAAAGCTGACCGGGAGCGAGAGCGAGCAACTCCTGGTGGAGGTGACAGCCCAGGACGAAGAGGAAAGCCGCGCCGAGGTCCTCGAACGTGAGGGCTGGATCGTGAGCGATCGCGTGGCGCCCGCCAACGGGACGCTCTACCGTTACGAACGGGATGCGCTGAGGCCCTTCCCCCGCCTGCTCGAGCCTTTGAACGTGACCTGGGACGCAAGCCGGACCTGCTTCCGGTCGAGAGTGACGAAGACGTTTCCCGATAAGTTCGTCGCGTGGTATGAATCGCTTCCCGATGGCATGGAGATCACGCTCGACGAGCATCTCCAGACGCTGATGGCGGATCCGGTGAAGGCTTCTGTCACGTTCGATATCGTCGCCAGTGAGATCGACTGGTTCGACCTGAAGGTGGTGGTGGATGTCGAGGGGCTAAACCTGTCCATGCAGGAAATCCGGGCCCTCGTCGCCGCCCGCGGCGGTTTTGTCCGGATGAAGAACGGCGGTTGGTTGCGGCTGCAGATCGATCTCACCGAAGCGCAAGCCCAGGCGGTGAGCCGGATCGGTTTGGATCCGTTCGATCTCTCGGGGGAGACGCATCGTCTGCACGTGCTTCAACTCTCCGAGCCGGCCGCGAAGGAGGTTTTCGGCCAGAAAGCCTGGGAGGAAATCTGCGAACGCTCGAATGCCCTGAAGCTCCAGGTCAAACCGGGAGTTCCGGACAAACTGCAGCTCTCGCTCCGTCCATACCAAATCGACGGGTTCCACTTTCTGGCCTACCTCTCGACGAACCACTTTGGCGGCATCCTGGCTGACGACATGGGTCTGGGGAAAACGGTGCAGTCCATCACCTGGCTGCTGTGGCTCAAAGAGAGCGCTTCGAATGGCGCGCCGGTGCTTGTGGTCTGCCCGAAATCCGTTCTCGATGTCTGGGCGGGTGAGGTCAAGAAGTTCGCCCCTCACCTGCAGGTGCAAATTCTCCGTAACAAGGGCGATTTGGACATGGCTGACATCCGTGAAGGCGTTGACGTCCTGGTGATGAACTACTCCCAACTCCGCGTGAACGTGGAGAAACTGATGCAGCAGCGCTGGCTGGCCGTCATCCTGGACGAGGGGCAACAGATCAAGAACCCCGACTCGAAGGCGGCGAAGGCCGCGCGCCAGCTCGAGGCCGAGAATCGCCTGGTCCTGACCGGGACCCCGATCGAAAACCGCTTGCTCGATATCTGGAGCTTGATGGCCTTCGCCATGCCGGGCGTGCTCGGAAGCCGGAAGTATTTCCGCGATCGCTTTGACCGGAGGAAAGACCCAAACTGCCAGGAGCGGCTTTCCGCGCGACTGCGCCCCTTCCTTCTGCGGAGAACCAAAGGCCAAGTGGCGGTGGATCTCCCTCCCCGAACCGAAGAGGACGTGTTCTGCAAGCTGGATGGCAAGCAGGAGGAATTGTATCGGGCCGAGATCGACCGAATCCAGTCGATGCTGCTGCAACTGAAGAGCGATCAAGACTTCAATCAGGCGCGCTTCACCGTGCTGCAAGGACTTACCCGGCTGCGACAGATCTGCTGCCATCCAGGCCTCCATGACCGGTCCTGCGCTCACGAGGAGAGCGCCAAGATGACCGCCCTCTTCTACCTCCTCGACCAGCTCCGGGAGGAAGGGCATAAGGTTCTCGTCTTCAGCCAGTTCGTCACGATGCTTGAGATCATCCGGGAGCGGCTTGAAGAGGAATCACGCCCTTACCAGCTGCTCACCGGACAGACAAAGGATCGGATGGGAGTGATCGAAGAGTTCCAGACGTCACCGGATCCTTCGGTTTTTCTGTTGTCGCTGAAGGCGGGTGGCGCGGGCCTGAACCTCACCGCGGCTTCGTATGTCGTCCTCTATGATCCCTGGTGGAATCCCGCCGTCGAGAACCAGGCGATCGACCGGACCCACCGGATCGGTCAGGAAAACAAGGTCATCGCTTACCGGCTCATCATGCGCGACAGCGTGGAGGAGAAGATCCGGATTCTACAGCAGCAAAAAGAAGCGGTGTCATCCGGAGTCCTGGGCGAAGAAAGTTTCGCGAGATCGCTGACTCAGGACGATCTCCAATTCCTGTTCACGCCCGGCGGAGGCTGACGCGGGCCTCTAAAACAACTGCGGCGTCGCCATGATGCGCTGAAGCTCAAGCCTGAGGGGTTTTGCCCAGCAATTCTTCGTAAATACCCTCCAGCTTCGCGATCTGCTGGCTGGATTCGAAATTTTCCCGGACATCTTCGGCAGCAGCGTGGCTCATGGCCCTCCATCTCTCTTCGCCGGCGGTCAGCTCGTGGAGGTGCGCCAGGAGTGAATCGGTATCGTTTTCGGGCCCTAACAGCCCGGTTTGCTCATGCGTGACGGCTTCGGGAATACCTCCGTGAAGGGTGGCGATGACCGGAAGGCCCGTGGCCATGGCTTCCAGCATCGAATTGGGAATTCCTTCCTGGTTGCGATCCTTTGTGATTCGGCTGGGGTGCAGGAAGAGATGGGCGCTGGCGTAGCGTGCATGGAGTTCCCGCATGGTGAGGAAACCGGCGAAATCAACCGCCTCAGACACGCCCAGCTCGGCGGCCTGACGTTCCAGCTCCGGCAGCAGCGGTCCGTCTCCCGCGATGGTGAGGCGCGCCTTGGGATGACGATGGCGGAACGACGCAAACGCCGAAAGCGTCAAATCCAGTCCCTTTTTCTCAATGAGCCGGCAGGCCTGCACCAGATGCCATGCTCCATCGGCCGGGAACCTGCGGTCCACACTGGGAAACTCGTCCATGGGAATGCCGGTTCGATTGATCCGGATCTTGTCCGAAGAGCAACCCAATTCCTCCAGCCCCTGCCGGAGCGATTCGGACCTGGCAAGGACGAGGGGCAGCGTTTGCAGCAATTGACGGAGCCGGTCGAGGTAACCGGGTTGATTCTCCCGAGGCTGAATGTCCATGCCGTGAAACGATACCGTCACGGGGCGGGGCCAGCGTTCGATAAACGGAAGCAAGTGCACTCCGGTATGACCGAAATAGACATGCATCAGGTCCGCGTGCCGCCGCTCGAGGATCCGGTTCAGGACGCCGTATTCGCCGCGATAGACGATCGGTGGCTCTTTGCGGACATACTTCAGCCAAAATCGACGGATGAAATTGCTTCGAACCGGAGGCGCCATCTCCACCGATTTGAATGGGAACGCCTCCTCGCTGCGGCGTTCTTTGCAGATGACGAAGGTGTCGAAACGATCAAGCCCGGTCACCTGCCGGTAGATGTGCAGCATCTCCGGTTTCAGAAAGGTCGTGCAGTAGCTGGCGACGACAGGCTTGGCCATGAGCGACCCTGCACGGGAACCGGGCTTGTGCAATCGGGCGTTCCGGTTAGTTTGCCGCGCGGATGAGACCGACGGAAACACCCCGGGACCGCGAACTGGCCTGGCTCGGCGACGCGGCGCTCGCGCTCGTGGTCCGAGAGTGGATTCTCGCCTCGCGGGGCGAACTCGACGGAGAAATTCACCGGCGGATCACTTCGAACGATTTCCTGCGGGCATTCGGCCACCCCACGCTGGTCGAAGCGGATCTTGGGACGCGTTTCCAAACCGGAGGCATTGAGGCCGTTCGGGGGCATTTCCTGGAAGTCATGCTTCCCAAGTTTCGAGAACGGTATGGCGAACTACTGAGGAACTCGCCCGGCTAATTCGTCGAGCCGCTCCCGGAGACGATCGATTCCGTCACCTTCGCTGGCCGACACCGGAAGAATCTCCACCTTTGGAAAGCGTTCGCGGAAGGCGGTCAGGTGGGCTTCGAACTCCGGCAAATCCTGTTTGTTGGCGACCACGAGCCAGGGGCGTTTGCCGAGGTCGGTGTCGTAGAGATTGATCTCGCGACGCAAAACTTCCAAATCCTCCACGGGTTGACGGCCTTCCGTTCCGGCCATGTCGACGACGAAAAGCAGAAGGCGACAGCGCCAGATATGGCGGAGAAATTCGTGGCCCAGCCCCGCGTTGTCGCTGGCACCCTCGATAAGGCCGGGAATGTCCGCGATCGTAGCCCGGCGAAATCCGGGGAACTCGATGACACCGACCTGCGGCTTGAGGGTGGTAAACGGGTAGGAGGCGATCTTGGGTTTGGCGGCCGAAAGGACGGAGAGGAGGGTCGATTTGCCGGCGTTTGGAAGTCCGACAAGCCCGATATCGGCGATCTGGCGCAGCTCCAGGTAGAAAAAACCCGATTCACCCTCTTCGCCCGGTGTTCTCTCTTCGGGCGCACGATTCGTGGCGCTCTTGAAGTGGACGTTTCCCTTGCCGCCACGTCCGCCCGAGCAAAGCACGAATTCGTCTCCGGGCTCAGTTAAGTCAGCGATCAGTTCACCCCGCTCCGCATCCGCGTCGGTGTCGAGCACTTCCTCGGCTTGCGCCTCGAGGTCGTAAAAGAACGCCATGCCATCCTCAACGTTCTCGGGCTCGGGCCCGGTGGACTGTTTCGTTTCGTAAACTAAAGTGCCCGGGGGCACAGGGAGAACCAGTCGCTTTCCGGATTTGCCGGTCCGCTGTCGCCCCATGCCGTGCTCGCCATTACCGGCTTTCAGATTGGGTTTGAAGAAGAAGGCACGGAGATTGTCAACGTGCGGATCCACCTTCAGCACGACGTCCGCGCCATGCCCCCCATCGCCTCCGTCGGGACCTCCTTTCGGCACATACTTCTCCCTGCGGAAACTGGCACAGCCATCGCCGCCGTTGCCGGCTTGCGCAAAGACCCTGACGTGATCGACAAACATCGGATTCTAGTTCGAGGTAGGTAACCGGCATGGGGGGTCAAGCGTCCAAATGCCCGAAATGAGCGTTCTCCGAAATCTTCCCGCGATGCTGTTGTTACCGGCGACGATCGCCTGCGAAGCGGCCACCTTCAACGAAGACATCGCTCCGCTGATGCACGGCAGCTGTGTGGAATGTCATCGGCCGGGTCAGGCAGCTCCGTTTTCGCTGATTTCCTACGAGGAGGTCTACAAGAAATCCCGGACCATTCAACGCGTTCTCAAGACGGGCTACATGCCCCCATGGCACCCGGTGGAATCTTCGATCCCCTTCGCCGGAAACCGAAAACTCGAGGCGGAACAAATCGAGCTGTTCGAGCGATGGGTCGAGGCCGGAATGCCGGAAGGACCCGGTCAACATCCCAAGCCTCCCGTCTTCACTGAGGGGTGGCAACTCGGCGAACCGGATCTGATCGTCAGCATGGCGGCCGCGTTCCAGGTCCCAGCCGACGGACCCGACGTCTACCGGAACTTCGCGCTGCCGATCCAGCTTCCCGAAGACCGGTGGGTCAAAGCCATCGAGATGCGGGCCAGCGCAAGAGAGGTGGTTCATCACTCCCTCTTCTTCCTCGACACCTCCGGAAGAGCGGCCCAGCAGGACGGGCAGGACGGCAAACCCGGATTCAACGGCATGTTCTTCCGGCGGAGCGGCTCTCTCGGCGGTTACGTCCCGGGCAGCACGGTCAAGCTTCTGCCGGATGGCCTTGCGATGCACCTTCCCGCCGGTTCGGATCTCGTTCTCGCCACCCATTTCCATCCGAACGGGAAGCCGATGGCCGAAAAGAGCACGGTGGGATTCTATTTCGCGGAGGAGCCTCCCTCCCGCACTCTGGCCCAGATCCAGGTTCCACCTGCCTTCGGCCGGGGAGCCGGAATCGACATCCCACCCGGCGATTCCGCCTACACCGTCTCGGATCGCTTCGAACTTCCCGTGGCCGTCGATGCCTACACCGTCGGAGGTCACGCACACTATTTGTGTGTTGAAATGAAGCTGCGCGCCCAGCTGCCGCATGGCGAAGCGCTGACCTTGCTCCATATCGACGACTGGGATTTGAATTGGCAGGATCGTTACACCTTCCTGGAGCCGGTTCGGCTCCCAGCCGGCACGGTGCTCGAAACGACGCTCGTCTATGACAACAGTGCGGCGAATCCGCGAAATCCGTTCCATCCGCCCAAACGGGTCCGATGGGGACGTGAGAGCACCGACGAGATGGGGAGCATTACGCTTTTAGTCAGTCCGGTCGATGGAGCCAGCGCCAGCGATCTCGCCCGCGCGGTGAGAATGCAGCAGGTGGAACTGCTGGGCAACGTCGTCCGGTCGCAAAGGGGAGCTGGACCGAGACGCTCATCCGCTCGCGCCGGCTTCCTCGATCGCAACGGCGACGGGATCATCGAGGGAGACGAAATCCCCGAGCGATGGCGGGACCGTGTGCTCAGGCGTTTTGATTCGAACCGAAACGGAGCGATCGATCCGGACGAGCGGGAGGAGGCGCTTCGCCAAATCAATCCGGCCACCAACGAGGCGGAGAGCCCCTAACCGACTCCTAGAACTCCGCTTCCTGGAGGACTGTCACGAGATCGTAGGCTGCCTGAAGTGTCCGGTCCTGGAGCGGCACGCGGTCGAAACGCGTCTCCTCACCCCGGGCTTTCGCGAGGTTGTAGTCGAGTTCCGGGTCGAACTGGTGGACCAGAGCGGCTTCATTCATCCTCGGCCGCGCCACTTCGAGAACGAATTCTTCCAGTGGCGTTTCTTTCGAGGCGGCAAACACCTGCTTCTTTGCTTCCAAATCCGCTTCAATGGCGAGGTCGGGCGCGATGCCCTTCGCAAAAAGACTCGAGCCGTCCGGCAGCAAAACTTCCGCGACCGCGTATTTCAGATCGAGTCCGGGCGCGAGAGGGTGGCGCCGGAACTCGACCGTTCGACCCGTCGTCGACTCGCCGACAACGAAAACGTCCGCAAACGATTCCAATCCCGCCAGAATCAGTTCCGCGGCCCGGCATGACTCCCGGTCGATGAGGGCGATGATTTTTTTCTCCCAACGGGCGTCCTGGATGCGCGAAATGAAAAGCTGGGGGCGCCCATCCTCGGTTTGGTCGAACTTGAACAGGATCCGATCGGGGGGCACGAAGCGGTCCAAAAAGCGCGCGGCAAACTCGAGGCTGGATTCCTCGGCTGGAACGCGCAGGTCGAGAAGAAGAATCTCCCGCTCGGTGCCCTCGAATCCCAGTAGCGCCTCGTCCACCGCAGCCAACTCATCCGGTTGGTAAGCGCTCAGTCGCAGGTAGGCTGAGGTGGCGCCCAACTCCGCGGCGAGAAAATCGCCTGCCTGAGCGGATGCTTCGCCATTTTCGCCATTTCCCGGAACGATGGAAACGCCGTCCCCAAGGTAGCGGACCAATCCCAGGAGTGCCGCCCGGTTGATCGTCTCGAAGTCCAACCTTTCCGCGTGCAGGTAATCGTTGCGCAAAACGCGGAAGGCTTCCTGAAGGTCCGCCTGGCCGAGAGCATCAACGCCTACCTCTTCATCCGCCTCGTCCTTGGCCACCGCTGCCTGCGCCGCCGTGAGCCAAAGGCAGATCATTCCGAACACGTGCCATCTCATGGGGAGATACACTGCATGCCGGAGGGGAAATGCGCCAGTCCAATTCCACGTTGACCATGGGCCGTCTCCCACTGCACGGCCTCGCGCATGGCAGCCTGCAGGTAGGCCCTGGCCGCCGTCACGGCTTCGATCAACGAATGACCCCGGGCCAGGTTCGCGGCGATGGCGGCGGAATAGGTGCACCCGCTCCCGTGGTAGGAGACTTCCGGGAGACGTTCTTCCCGGATCTCCTCCACCTCGCCATCGTGAGCCAACCAGTCCCTGGCCTCGGTGCCATCGAAGTGCCCTCCCTTGACGAGGACGGCCGTATTCCAGCGCTTCGACAAGGCCAAGGCGGCGTCGGGACCGTCACCCGCATCCCTCAGAGGTTGCCCAAGAAACGCTTCGGTCTCGTCCCGGTTCGGCGTCACGATCGTGGCCCGCGCTTCGATCAGCGATTGCAAGGCCTCCGCGAAAGTTTCGCCTTCGGCCAGCCGGTCACCCGTTGATGCCACCAAGACGGGATCGACGACCATGCTCCCTTCAAAACTCGACAGCTGCTTCTCGACGGCGCGCACGATTTCGGGTGTCCCCAAGAGTCCCGTCTTCAGGGCAGTCACTGGGAAGTGCTCAAGGAGAATCGCGAGTTGGGCTTCCACCATCGAAGCCTCCATCGGATCGATGCGGTCGACCCGCAGGGGTGACTCCGCAACAACGGACGTCACGACGGTGAGGCCATAAACGTGAAGTGCGGAGAACGTTTTGAGGTCCGCCTGCAAACCGGCGCCAGCGGAACAGTCCGACCCCGCGATGGACAGGGCGAAGGGAAGATCGGCCATGGGATCGGGGAATGCGCAAGCCCGTGATGGCCTGAAGCGCACCGGGAACTCCGGCAGTTGGATTCGAACCAACGACCTAGTGGTTAACAGCCACCCGCTCTACCGCTGAGCTATGCCGGAAGGTCGGTTTCCGCGTGAGCGGAGGGAGGGTAGCATGCGGCATCGCGACGCGGATGCAACCGCTTTTTGAGAAGGGCACTAACCCGGTGGCCAGGTCAGGGGACGGCCAGCCAGGAGGTGGACGTGCAGGTGTGGGACACTTTCACCGCCATCGCGGCCGTGGTTGATCACGAGGCGATAGCCTTGCTCGGTCGAATTCAGACCAAGATCTTGGGCCGCCTTGGCCGCCGTCAGGAGCAGGTGACCAAGGAGAGCCGCATCTTCTTCCTCCGCCTCACCAATCCGTGGGATCACCTTCTTGGGCACGATCAGAAGATGGGTCGGCGCCTGAGGGTTGATGTCCCGGAGCACGGCACAGTGATCGTCCTCGTGAAGGATCTCGGCTGGAATCTCCTGGGCGATGATCTTTTCGAAGATGGTCATGGCGGTCGCAGCTTCTCCTCAGGAAACCACCAGCGCAACCTGACGATCGTCCGGA
Organism: uncultured Verrucomicrobiales bacterium; assembly: GCA_964500945.1. GTDB lineage: Bacteria > Verrucomicrobiota > Verrucomicrobiia > Verrucomicrobiales > DEV007 > CAZCRA01. The sequence goes on from CAZCRA010000002.1 coordinate 75,253, forward strand.
GCGGAACGTGCGACGTCCAACGACATGAATTCGAGGATCTCACTGGCGAGACGATCGCAGCGCCGGCACCAGCGTTTGGCGCCGGAGATCTTCGAGACGGCGCGCTTCAGGTCGGAGATCACGATCCGGTTCACGGGCTGCCGGGTGACGGTGCGGAGTTCCTCACCGAGCAACCCGAAGAACGAAAGCTCGAAACCTGAACCGGCTTCCTCGGCCAGCTCTTCGAGCGAAATGCGAGAGGCTGGCATGCTCGGCTGAAGGTTGCCGGCGACGTGGGGAAAGCCCACCGCAGTAAGTGTCCGGCGCATCTTGAGAAAGAGTTCGTCGATATCAATGGATGTCCCAGGGAAGGACTCCTTCAGGTAAATCGCGATGCCTTCGGCGATGTGTTCGGCGAACCAGGTGTCGTCCATTCCCGTGCGCTCGGCGGCATCGCGAATGAGATCGAGCAACCAGGACTCTTCGTATCTGAGGACCTCGCCCCGCTGATTTCGGAGGAGGGGGAGTTGTTCGTGCAGCGTGATCAAAATGGCGTGTCTGTTAGGGTTCGGAGAGCAATACTCGGGTGGGTTTGTCGCGATGCAAGGCGCGAATCGGAATGGGATGCAGAGGCGGGAATCTTACCCCCGCTCGACGAAAAGCTCCGGGTGAGTCCGTCCCGGGACCGGGTTCCGGCTCAAGGACTGAATTTCGTCGATGAACTCGCCGACGTCGGCAAACTGCCGGTAGACGGAGGCGTAGCGGACGTAGGCCACCGGATCGATGGACTGAAGTTGCTTCATGACGAGGGGACCGATCATCCGGGTCGGGATTTCCCGCATCGAACTGGCCGTGAGTTCGTCCACGATATTCTCCACCGCGGCCTCCAACTCGTCGATGGAGACAGGCCGCTTTTCGCAGGCCTTCAGGAGCCCGGAAAGGAGTTTGTCCCGATCAAACGATTCCCGGTTCCCATCCCGCTTGATCACCCGCAACTCGGTTTGCTCCAGCTGTTCATACGTGGTGAACCGGTGGCCGCAACCCGTGCATTCGCGCCTGCGGCGGATGAGAGTTCCGTCGCGCGCAGCCCTCGAATCGATGACCTTATCCTCCAGGCTCTTACACTTGATGCACCTCATATGGCGTGATCGTCACGCAATGAGCCTTGCATCCACATCTTGTGGCGTCAAAGGGAAATTGGCCCCAATATCTTGTGGGCGGCATTGTAAGGGAAGCCCTTTGGCACCGAAGCCTTCCTTCAGCGCTTGGTCATGAAGCCGATGCCGGTTTTTTCTGGGCACCTTTTTTCTTGGCCGACTTTTTGGCCGAGGGAGGCCGCGGCGGGAATTCCCAGTCGACGAAACGGCGTCCATTCTGATTGAGGATCAGGTGGGCCTTGAACGGGCGTCCCTTCTTCGAGATGAACGTTTCGATGAGCGGACTCTTGCCCTCCTTGAAGAAGGCCTCCGCTTCGGCGCGCGTGATCGCATGCTTGCACATCTCCTTCGGCAGTCGCGCCTTGCAATCACCGCTCCCATTGCGGTCGCAGACGTACGCCGCTCCCGTCTCGTGGATTTTGCCTTCGCAAACCGGACAATCCATCATCACGTTGTCGCTCCGCTGGGCCTCTTCGATCTCGCGCTCTTTCTCCTGGGATTTCTCGGTCACGAACTTCACTTTCCCAGCGTCATCCAGCTCGAGCGCGGCGTCGAAATCCTTACCAAGCCGGCTGCGAAAGCCGCTCATTTTCGGAAGATGGCGGTCCCGTAGGAGCGTCGTGATCTCCTTCTCGGTCATTTCCCGGCTGGCGATTGTCTTCCAGACGCTGAACTTGCAATCCGGCGCCGTGCACCGGTAGGAACCCTCGTCCTGCTTCAACGGGCGGTTGTCACAGAGAGGGCAGGGAATGTCCAGCGGTTCGTAAACCGTTTGCTTGGCGGCCTGAGCGGAGGTTTTGGCTCTTTCGACGACGTCGACCGTCAGATCCCGGATATCGCGCATGAAGGCGTCCCTCGGCAATTCGCCGTGCTCCATCCGTTTGAGCTTCTGCTCCCACTGACCGGTCATTTCGGGTGAGTAAAGGATGTCGATCCCGATTCGCTCCAGCACATCGATCAGTTTTCGCGCGCTGGGTGTCGGCACCAATTCCTTCTCATTCCGAACCACATACTTGTCCGAAATCAAACCCTCCAGGATGGCAGCCCGGGTGGCTGGAGTGCCCAACCCACGCTCGGCCATCGCCTCGCGCAATTCCTCGTCGTCAACGAGCTTGCCCGCCCCTTCCATCGCCGAGAGGATCGTCGCCTCGGTGAAGCGGGGAGGCGGCTTGGTGGTCTTGGATTCTGGCCGGATTTCCACGGTCGATGCGCCTTCGCCCGGGGTGATGGGAACCAACTCGTCATCTTTTCCGCCCGCGGACTTCCCGTAAACTTCGCGCCAGCCCGGAACCTTGAGCACTTTGCCTTCGGTCTTGAAGGCGTCGCCCCCGATCCGGGTGATGCGCGTCGTGATTTCGAACTCGGCCGCCGGATAGAAGATGGCGATGAAGCGCTGGACGACCATGCCGTAGAGCTTCATTTCCGCTTCATCGAGCCGTTTTGGGATTTGACCCGTCGGGATGATGGCGAAGTGATCGCTGACTTTCCGGTCATCGAAGATCCGTGGATTCGGCCGGACCCAATTCTGGTCGAGCGCCTTTCCGGCGAATCGTGGAGCTCCTTCCGGCAGCGGACCGCCCTGGGCACTCTGGATGTCACCAAGTGCACCTTTCACCACGCCGACGTAGTCGCCGGGCAGATATCGTGAATCCGTTCTCGGGTAAGTGAGAGCCTTGTGCCGCTCGTAAAGGCTCTGCGCGAGTTGAAGGGTCCGGCGCGCGCTGAATCCAAACCGGTTGCTGGCCTCGCGCTGCAGGCTGGTCAGGTCGTAGAGCGAAGGAGGGGCCTGCTTGGACGGTTTGATCTTCTGCTCGATCTCTCCCTCTTTCCCCCGGCAGCGGTCGACGATGGCCTGCGCCTCTTCCTCGCTCCAAACGCGCTCGGCGCGGTCGTGCTCGTCCTCGGCGTTCTTCTTCCACTTCTCATCGAACCAACGCCCCGGATAAACCCCGGCTGCGACGGCGAAATCGGCGTGAATCTCGAAGTAATCGCGTGGTTCGAACGCCAGAATTTCATTCTCGCGATGCACCATGATGGCCAGTGTCGGTGTCTTTACACGCCCGACCGGCGTCTTGCTGAATCCCCCATAGCGAGAGTTGAATGCGGTCAGGGCGCGGGTGCCGTTGATGCCGACCAACCAGTCGCTCTCCGACCGGCAGCGCGCGGCGTCGGCCAAAGGCAGGAGTTCCTCGTCCCGTCTCAAATTCTGGTAAGCCTCGGTGATGGCTTTGGTGGTCATCGATTGCATCCACATCCGGCACATCGGCTTCTCAACCCCGGCTGCCTCAACCAGATAGCGGAAGATCAGTTCCCCCTCGCGCCCCGCATCGCAGGCGTTCACGATTTCGGAAACGTCTTTCCGCTTCATCAGCTTCACGAGAAGCTTCAGCCGCGACTTCGTATCCTCGATCGGTTGTAACTCAAAGTGGTCCGGCAGGATCGGCAGATGCTCGAAATTCCATTTCAGCCGGGCACCGGTTTGCGCGTTCGGCATGCAGAGCTCGACCAAGTGTCCCAACGACGATGAAATGACGACGTGCTCGCTTTCGAAATAGTCTTTTTCCTTCTGAAATCGTCCGACTTCCGGCAGTTTTCCCAGGGCGCGACTGAGGTCTTGAGCGACGCTGGGCTTCTCGGCAATGATGAGTATCTTCGACATGTAACAGGGAGGATCGACGGGTCTAGTCCCGAGCGTAAGACTGCCCCGGCCCCTGTCGAATCAGGCGCCGGAGCTGCAGGCGCATCAGGGTAGAAGACACGGTTGAGGGTGGCAAACCGGTTTTTTGAACAACCCTTTCGACGCTCGTTTCTTCCCTCCCGATGCTGTCCAACACGCTACGCTCTTCCGCAGAAAGCTGGATGTCGGGCAATTCCAGGCCCGGCAATTCCGGCATTTCTCTATCCGGCTCGCGCCCCGTCGGTGGCCCGCCCCACTCCAGGTCCTCGGCCAGATCTTCGAAGGAGCGAACCAGCCGCGCCCCATCCCGGATCAACGAATTCGGCCCGGCTGAACCCGGGCGATCGATCGGGCCCGGCACGGCGAAGACGTCACGATTCTGATCGAGCGCCGCCTTGGCGGTAAGCATCGACCCGCTCTTCAAATTCCCTTCGGTGATCAGGATCCCCCGGCACAAACCACTGACCGTCAGGTTTCGCGCCGGAAATAGGCGAGGTTCGGCCTTGGTGTCCATCGCGAACTGGGAAATGAGAGCACCTTGCCGGGTGATCTGCTCGGCGAGTGCCGCGTTCTCCGGGGGATAAAGCCGGTTCAATCCACTGCCCAGAACGGCCAGCGTCCTTCCGCCCGCCGCCAGCGCCGCTTCGTGAGCTGCCGTGTCGACGCCATACGCCAAGCCACTCACCACGGTGAAACCTGCTCGAGCGATTTGAAAACTCAGCCGTCGCGTGGCTTCCCGGCCGTAACGCGTCATCTGCCGCGTACCCACCACGGCGATCGATTGGGCATCCGAAGGCGACAGGCTGCCGCGAACGTAAATCGCCACGGGTGGCGAGTGGATTTGCCGAAGCAAAGCCGGGTAATCCTCATCCGCCCAGGTGACCACTCTGGCGTCGCCGCTTCGAACCGCCTCCCATTCGGCCGGCAAATCGACTTGCTCTTCCCAGGTCGAAACCACCGTGGCGAGCTTGCCACCGAGAACGGCGCGAAGGTCGGAGCGGGACGCGGCCAAAGCCGAGGCGGCGGTGCGGAAATGGTCCAGCAGGTCCCGGGTCCGGAGTGGACCGATTCCCGGCAAGAGGTGGAAAACCAGAAGCGCCGAACGTTCTTCCATTTCCCCGCCAAGTTTCTTCAGACCAGGATCAGTCGCTCCACCTGAGCCTCCAAGTCCTTCCAGGTGACGTCGGTCGAAACAAAAGCCTCGCCCAGCGCCCGGGCAAGAACGAACCGGATGCTGCCACCCGTGAACTTTTTGTCCCGGGCAAGTGCCGCGAGGATCCGCTTTGCATCGCTGCCCGGCGGGAGGTGAAGCGGCAGTTCAAAGGCTTCCAGCGCCGCCATCACCTTGCGGCTGACGGCGGGATCCAAGCCCGCTTTCTCTTCCGAAAGGCGGAGGGCGGCGACCATCCCGAGGCTCACCGCTTCGCCATGAAGCCATTCCCCATAACCAGCGGCCGCCTCGATCCCGTGGCCGATCGTGTGACCGAAATTCAGCAGCGCCCGCAAACCCGAAGTTTCTCTCTCGTCCGCTTCCACCACGCCTGCCTTGAGCAAGACGTTACGGGCGATCAAAGGGGCGATGCCTTTCGGCGAATCACGAAATCGGATCACTTCATCGAGCATGGCGCCGTCCCGGATGACCGCGTGTTTGATGATCTCCGCGAATCCCTCACGATACTCGCGTCCAGGCAGACTCTTCAGCGTCGAGACGTCAGCAAGGACCAGCCGGGGTTGGTGAAAGGCTCCGACCAAATTCTTTCCCTGTGGCAAATTGACCCCTGTTTTTCCGCCGACCGAACTGTCGACGAGGCTGACCACGGTCGTAGGGATTTGCACCATCGGAATCCCGCGGTAGAACGCCGCGGCCACGAAGCCGGCCAGATCGCCGATCACACCGCCGCCCAGTGCCACGACGAAAGAGCTCCGGTCGAATCCCGCCGCCGACAGCTGCTCGCAGAGGCTGGTGAAGGTCGTCAAGCCCTTCGACGACTCGCCCGCCGGCACGGTGAAAATCGATCCGTCGAATCCAGCCGCTTTCAGTGATGCCGCCACGCGCTCGCCATAGAGCGGAGCGACGTGATCATCGCTGATGAGGGCAAACCGTGCACCCGCGGGCAGCCCCGCGCCGGCGACCCAGCGGCCGGTTTGGTCGAGAATCCCGTCGCCGATCCGCACCTCGTAGGTCCGCCCCGGCAGATCGATGGCTACGAGGTGGCTACCGTCCTCGATTCGTTCTTTGGCCATGCCGGAACTTCATCGCGGCACGCAGCGGAAAAACAAGCCCCTTTCCTTTGGCCTCAGGACTGTTCGCCGGCGATTTGGATGTAGGTCGTCGACTGCTTTCGGCCGTTCTCGTAGGAAATGACCCTCATCTGCTCCCCGAGCTGCTGATCGCCGAACCTTTTGATCTTTTGGACCTGGAGACGGCGGGCGAGGTTTCCAGAAGCGTCATAGGCATCCATCCGGATCAAGGCCAGAGAGTTTTGGTGAATCCAAACATCGGCGGACTTGTAGGCGCCCTCACCGTTTGGATTGCGCACGCTGACTTTCCAGCATTTGAAACCGCTGGTGCGATCCTCTTTCACCCCGGTGGCAGGCCAACCCAGCTGCCAAATGCTGAGATCTTCCCGCGTCACGTCTGTTCCCCGGACCGGTTCCGTGAAACGGCCACCGAGGAGACCAGCCGACGATCCGACGCGGACCTGGATGGATTCGTTGGGATTATTGAATCGGTAGATCATCCGCCCGTCCTGGCGAGAAGACACGGCGAAAGGAACGACATTCCGACCCACGCCCTGCTGGAACGTGCCGTAAAAGGAACCGGACATCGAGGCGATCGACTGCCGGGCGGCGGCCAGAAGGCGTTGTGGATCGACGTTCTGCGCGGCGGCTTCACCGAGCATCAAGGCAGGCAGGGCCGCGGACAGGAAGGGAACGAGAAGGTTGTTTTTCATGATGGGAATCGAAATCATTCGTCGTCTTCAGGTTTGATCTCCAGCCAGGTGACACCCCTTTTGCGGTCTTCCTGGAAAGATCGGACGCGGATGACGTCGGCCATCCAGACATCGCCGATTTTTCTGCCACTGGTGACCTCGAAATCCTTGATTCGTTGCGCCGGCTCGGAGCGGTCGTAGCCCTCCAACTGAATCAACCCACCGCTCTGCTGGTCGATCCAAATCAGCACGTAGCCATAAGGACCCCGGGCATCCGGATTGTTCACGCGAAGCTTCCAGGCCTGGCGCGTCTTGATCCGGTCCACCTCGAGAAGCTCCGGATCGGGCCAGTAAAGAAACCGCATCGCCAAATCTTCATAGGTGATGTCGGTTCCCCGGATGAACTCGCCATACCGGGCGGCCGGCACGGGCGCATTGCTCCCTTCGACGACCTCGCGCAGGAGGAGTTCTTCTCCCGCGGTATCGAGGTGAATCGCCTGGGGCGGCTGCGCGAACCGGAGGCGGATGTAATTCGACCGGAGGGAAAGCGTGAACGGCACGAACTGATTGTGCTTTCGCAGGCGGGCCGGAAATTCCTGGTCGTTCAGCGTGTAGCTGTATTGAACCAGCTTGAGGATTTCGGGTGCCGTGAGGTCTTCGAGCTTTTTGCCGAACGGACTGCCGTCTTGTGCCAGAGCCGCCGGCTGAAGCGCCGCGGCAAGGGTCGCAAAGATGAGGATGGTGCTCCGTGGGATCATGGGTGGTCACAGTCTAGCAGAACTCCACCGTTTTCAAAGGGGAGCCGCTGCGTCACCCACTTTCGACGAGGGCTGGAGCCCTGATTTGCATCATCCGCCGGAATTTCCCAAAAAAACTCCGCTTGCCTCGAGCGTTTTGAGCGGCTTTTCGTGGCGGGTGTCCGACCTATCTCCGAACCCGCGCTTTTCCCTCGTCGTGCCGCTTTACAACGAGGAGGAGAACATCGCCCCACTCCAAGATGAGGTGGCCCGCGTTCTGGAGGGCTGGGACTACGAATTGATTCTGGTCAACGATGGATCAAACGACCGGACGCTGGAGCGGATCGTTCGCGGCCCGAGAGTCCGGGTTTTGAACCTACGGAAAAACTCCGGGCAAAGCGCGGCCATGTATGTGGGCATTCAGGCGGCCCGTGGGGGGTTAATCGGCCTGATGGACGGCGATCTCCAAAACGATCCGGCCGATTTCGAGGCCCTGGTCGCCGAAGTCGAGAAGGGCGCCGATCTGGCCTGCGGTTACCGCGCGAATCGCCGGGACACCTGGTTCAAAAAGGTCCAGAGCCGCATCGCCAACGGTGTCCGGAGCCGCTTCACCGGCGATGGTGTCCGGGATACGGGTTGCACGCTGAAGGTCATGCGAGCGCCTTGCCGGAGCGCCCTGGTTCCGTTTCGTGGCATGCACCGATTCATTCCGGCGCTGGTCAAGGCGGCGGGTTTCGAGCTGGTGGAAGTGCCCGTTCGGCATCGCGCCCGGCAGCACGGGGTCAGCAAATACGGCGGCGGGTTGGGCCGGGCGGTGCCAGCCACCACCGACATGCTGGGAGTGCAGTGGTTGAATTCGCGACACCTCACCATCGAGGCTGACGAGGAGGAAAGCGCCCGGGACACTAGCGAAACCACAATCTAAACCTTGACCGCCGCTCGCTCAGGCCTTTGATAGGTGGAATTGTGACCAACGGTTTGAATTTGCGCGATCAGCTGAAGCAGATCCTCCCGGACATCCTTCCCAGGAACCCGGCGGACTCGATCAAGGGAACGGAGCTGATCCAGCTCGTGAAGTTCCGGCTCAACCAGAACTACTCGGACGCGACCTTGCGCTACCACTTTTCGATCATGTCTTGCGATCCTTCGTCGCCGATCGCGAAGGTCGAACAGGGTCAGGGCTACTACCTCCGAAGCACGACTCTCGAATCGCTCGAGAGCGCGCGGAATTTCATCACGGGACCTGCCAGCGGCCTGCTGTTCACCGACGCCACCGGCCCAGGCGAAAGTGTCATCATCAAACGGGCGAACAAGTTTCGCGCGATCGTCAGTCGCTGGCATGAGATGGAGCAGCACTTTCCGTTTTCCTTAGAGCGCTCATTTTCTGGGCAAGACGCCGCGAAGAACCAGTGGCGACTGCCCGACATGGCCGTGGTCGAGTGGTTGGTTGGCGAGGCATTCGACGACGGCATGCACTTGGACAAACAGAGCCTGGAAATCCGCCGCCGCATGGGCGGGGCCCCCTTTCGCGTGGCCGCCGTCACCCTGAAACTCGAGGTGCACCACACCACCCTTCGCCAGACTTTTTTCAACGCGCTCAGCTCGGGGCTCTGGGCGCATCGCGCCGATTTGATCATCGCCGGCCGCATCAGCGACGAGCAGCTTGCCGACGAACTCCGCCAACTCGGGGACACCTTTGGCGTCGGGGTGACGTGCCTGGGACTGTCGGCCGAAGACCTCGATAACCTCCCCGAACCCGCGTCGATCGCGGCCTTTCACACCCGTGAACTGGAGGCGCTCCAATCCATGTTTCAAATCCGGCGGATCACGGGCGGTCAGGAACGTCCTCAGTTGGATTGGGAGGCGGTGAATCGTTTCAGAAACGAAAATCCTGAGTTCGAGCAATTCTACGCGTGGATTTCCCGCTGTTTGATCGATGAGCGGGCCTACTCGCTCGGGGACTTCCTGGAGTTGGTGAGGGCGGAAACCGTCGAGGAAGAGGAAAACATCGAAGTTCCGCTGCCCGTCGTCGCGAGTTGAGGGGCAGCCAAATCGATCCTAAGGAAGCCGGTCAACACCGGCCGGCGTCCACCCTCTGTTCGGGGAACAATTCGAGTATCGAGTCCTCGTCCGCGGCGCAGACCCCACGTTCGGTGATGAGGCCCGTGACCAGCCGGGATGGTGTCACGTCGAAAGCCGGGTTGGCCGCGGCCGTCGTTTCCGGAGTCAAGCGCACTTCCCGTTCGGCCCCGTCCGAACTCCAGCCGGCAAGATGCGTGACCTCTCGCGGATCGCGTTCCTCAATCGGGATAGCCTGCCCCTCCCGCGTTTCCCAGTCGAAGGTCGAGGAGGGTAGGGCCACGTAGAACGGAATGCCGTTGTCGCCAGCAGCGAGCGCCTTCAGATATGTTCCAATCTTGTTAGCGACGTCGCCGGTGCGCGTCGTCCGGTCCGTTCCCGTGATCACCACGTCGATCTCACCACGCTGCATCAGATGCCCCCCTGCATTGTCAGCGATCACCGTGTGCGGCACGCCGTGCATCCCGAGTTCCCAGGCCGTCAGGCGCGCCCCTTGGTTCCGCGGCCGGGTTTCGTCCACCCAGACGTGAACCGGAATGCCCACGTCGAAAGCCGCATAAATCGGCGAGGTCGCCGAACCGTAGTCGACGAAGGCCAACCAACCCGCATTGCAATGGGTGAGAATCTGCACGGGCTCGCCCCGCTTGGTCTTAGCCAGCTCCTGCAAAATGAGTAACCCATGCTCGCCAATCGCCCGACAGCACGCCGCGTCCTCATCCGCGACCGCTTGGGCAACCTCTCGCGCTTTATCCGGCTCAGGCGCGCTCCCTGCGGCCTCGATTTGGCGCCGAACCGCCCAACCCAAGTTCACCGCCGTGGGACGGGTGGCGATCAATTGCTCCCCGAGAGACGCAAACATGTCCGCGTTGCCTCCGGCCTCCAAGGATGCCAGATACATTCCCCAGGCGGCGGTCGCCCCGATCAGTCCGGCCCCACGGACGTGCATGTCGCGAATGGCGATGGCGACGTCGTCCACCGAGCGCAGATCCTCGATCTCAAGGCGGAAAGGAAGGTGGCGCTGATCGATGATCTGAACCACGGCGGGATCATCCGGATGAGGCCAGATGGTCCGGTAAGGCGTTCCTTCGACGAGCATTCGTCAGGATACGCCGGCCAAGCCCAGATACCAACGAATCAGCCCGGGCCCCGCGAAGAGAAAAATGAGGGCTCCGGCGGCCAGGAAGGGACCGAACGGGATGGGCTTGCTCCACTTTTCACCGCCAACCGCTTTTTGCAGGATGCCGCCTACCGCGCCGGCCAAGGCACCGGCAACGAGCGTGAAAAGCGTTGCTTGCCACCCGAGAAACGCCCCGATCATCGCCACGAACTTCACGTCGCCAAACCCCATCGCCTCACGGGGTTGGACGATGCGCTGCGTGCGCCCTTCGAGCCGCTGCACGTCGGCCAGAGGAACCGTCTTGGCCGAAACAATCATCCGGTCGAAGTAGAACTCCACCGGTCCCTCGATGCCTTGTGCCGTGCCGTCGACGGTGATCGATTCTCCCTCGATGATGAGACGGTCACTGGGACGGGAAAACAACTCGCTCCAGGGGTAGACATCCCCGCCGATTTCAAGCTGAGGCTCGGCGTCCGGATCCGGTTCGTGAATCCGCCACTCCAGCGGTTCGTTGAAACGATGCTCTTTACGGCCAAAAGCCAGTTTGCCGAGTTGAACGACGGCCCAGATCAGACCGTAGCCGCAAACCGCGCCCAGAAGCGCTGTCAGTGGCGCCTTCCACCAGGGACTCTCCTGGATCGGAAAGCGCACCGGAGCCGTCTCCTGGATCGCCTGCCAAGAGGGAATTGCCAGATCCATCAGGGGCGCTATCAGCGCAAAAACGATCCCTGCGGCCACCCCGCCCCAGTTGATCGAATCGGGAATGATGTAGTGTTCGAAATCAATCCACGTCGCCGAGACCAGAAGACTCACCAAAACCCAAAGCGCGAGCACACAAGCCCAACCAAAGGCCGCGAACTGAAGCCAGACGGCGATGAAAAGCAGCGTTGTCACCACCTCGACCACGACGTAGCGTGACGATATGCGCGCTCCACACGCCGCGCATTTGCCGCGAAGCAGGATCCAACTCACGACCGGGAGGTTCTGATGCCACGGAATCGTTTTCTCACACGCCGGACAGAACGACCGCGACGGTTCGTGCACCTTCAATCCGAGCGGGAGACGGTAGATTACCACGTTCAGAAACGAGCCGATGCAGGCACCCAACCCCGCCACCAGCAGTAAAACCACCGGATGATCGTGGATGGAGAGGAGAACAGGGTCCGGGAAGCGCATGAAAAGGTAAAAGACGATGTTTCGGCGGCGTCAAAATAAAGGCCGAAAAGGAACCATTAGCAAAGTCAAAATGTCATGATCTCTAAACGAGCAGCGTCCGGACCTCTCCTCATGGTGCTCCTGCTGGGAATGGTTCAGTGCAGCACGTCCCCGAAACCGGCTCGCCAATCCGCCGCCACCAAGATCGTTCGGCAGGCGGCGAAAGTCGATCTCATCCCGGTGCAGCAGGCCGCGCCCGGAGTCGTCGTCGATCTGCGCTACGCCACCCGCAACAACCTGACGGGCAAACCGCTCTACCCACCCGAGATGCCCTGCCTCATTCACCGCTCGACGGGCGGCAAATTGAAGCGCGCTCAGCAGGCCCTCGCACGGCAGGGGTTCGGCCTCAAAGTGTTCGATGCCTATCGTCCCCCGGAGGCCCAACAGGCGCTGTGGAATAAGGCGCAGGACCCGAATTACGTGGTGCCCCCGTCCGTGACATGGTCGCGCCACTGTTCCGGGACCGCGGTCGACGTGACGCTGGTGGATGCCAACGGGCGGGAACTTCGCATGCCGACCGGCTTTGATCATTTCGGGCCTGAAGCCGCTTCAGCCTACATCGGCTCCGACCTCGAAATCCGGCGAAATCTGACCCTCTTGCAACAAGCCATGATCGACGCCGGTTTCAGCAAGATCCGCAGCGAGTGGTGGCACTTCGTCGATCCCTTCCCGCCGGGAGCGCGCGTCGTGCCCGCGGCGGCTGCGGGCATCAACATGCCGGACCATGTCCCGACCGTCCGATACTGAAGCCGAGCCGGATCGAAACGGTCCTCCGGGGGATGCGTTGCGTTTGGCGGCCGTCCGAATCGCGACCGTCTTGCGGGAGGCGGACCACGAAGCCTACTTTGCCGGCGGCTGCGTCCGGGATGACCTTCTCGGCAAGCGTCCGAAAGACTACGACATCGCCACCAGCGCTCATCCGAAACAGGTGCGCCGTCTCTTCCCCCGCGCCAACCTGGTGGGGGCCCACTTCGGGGTCATTCTGATTCACGAACCCGAGGGCGATTTCGAAATCGCCACCTTCCGGACCGACGGCGATTATGTGGACGGGCGCCGGCCGAAAGAGGTCCAGTTTTCGAACGCGGAACAGGACGCGCGGCGTCGCGATTTCACGATCAACGGACTGTTCGAGGTGCCGGGAACCGGGGAGATCATCGATTTCGTCGGCGGCCGGGAGGATCTCGAAAGCCGGCAGGTCCGCGCGATCGGCGATCCAGTGGACCGGTTTCGTGAGGATCATCTCCGCATGTTGCGGGCCGTGCGGTTTGCGACCGTCTTGGATTTCGCCATCGAAGATGAGACCGCGGCCGCCATCCGGCATCATGCCGCGGAGATCGCACGGATCAGCGCCGAGCGCGTCCGGGACGAATTGGTCCGAACCCTGAACGCCCCCCGGCGTCTGCTGGGTTTCGACCTGCTCGATGAAACCGGGCTGCTGCGCGAGATCCTTCCCGAAGTGGCCCAGCTTAAAGGTTGTCCAGATCCGGAATGGAGGACGGTTGACGGCGATTTGTTCGAGCGCACCCGGGGTATTCTGGAGAGATTGCCGGCCGATGCCCCGGCGGCGGTCGTGCTTGGCGCCCTTCTTCACGGGATAGGGAAGAGTTCAGTGGAGGCCTCGGTGCTCGAGCGGGAGGAAGCCGCCGCGTCCGAGGCTGCCGAGATCCTTCGAAGGTTACGATTTTCCAACGAAGTCCTGGACCGCGTGGTGGCGCTGGTGAAACACCGGGACGCCTATGGTCGCGCCACGAAAATGTCTGAGGCGGAACTCCGCCGTTTCATGGCTCTGCCGGAGTTCGAGGACGGCTTGACGTTGCACCGCGCTGTCTGCGCCGCTCGCGGACGTCCGGACGATGACGAGCGCTTTCTTCGGCAGAGGCGCGGCAGCTACGATGCGAATCGGCCGCTGATTCCACCACGGCTGCTTTCAGGGAATGATCTCATTCAGGCCGGTTGGCCATCGGGGCCCCTGGTCGGAAAGATCTTGCATGCCGTCCAGACCGAGCAACTTGAGGAGCGGCTCACCACCCGGGAGGAGGCCCTTCGATGGGTGGCTGCCAAGTTTCCGAAGCCCTGAATCTGTCCCGGGCGATGCTTCGCCCCAATCCCTCACGAAACGAGGGGAACCTCGTCGGTCGCCACCTCACGGCCCCGATGCATCCCCAGCGGGCTCGTGGACCGGGATGACTTTCCCGCGCTGCGCGTATCCAAAGGTTTGACGTCCTCGGCCCAACCGATCCAGCGAGCCACTTCCTTCAGGTCGGGCTGCATCGATTCACTCACCAAACGCTGGCCGGTCGAACTTTCCAGGAACGGGCGAATGTCGGCCAGCATCTCCTCCGGCTGCGCCACCGCCACGCTGTCCGTGGTCCGGTAACCGGAGAACACAAGAATCTGGGCGTCGTGACCTTTGAGTTCGGGAATCTCCGTCACCAACCGGGCTTGGTCCTGCCAATCGCGAACCGTTTCTGCGGTGATGTGGCGGACATTGACCTCCCTCGCGACACTCTCCGGGTCCGCCACGAGAAGATCTCCCACGGTCCGGATACCGGCGGGCTCGAGGCGTTCGGTGGTCTTCGGGCCGATGGACGGTGCGCGCTCCACCGAATCGCTGAGCTGTAGCCCACCGCGATGCCGGGCCGGGGCCGGTTTGGGTGAGGCGTCTTCGATGATCCTCACTGGCGCCGCCGTCGACTCGGCACGCTGCGTGGATTCCTGACGCCGAGCTTCGGCTTTGTCTCGAATCATGCGGACGTCGGCCGAAAGCGTCTTCTCGACCGATCCAGTGCTGGACCATTCCTTGAACTGCTGAGCGACGACTCTCGCTTCGGCCGCCGATTCCATGCGTTTCGTGACCCAGGCCACCGGCATGTCGAGCGTTGCGAACAAGCCGCGCAAATCCGGATTGGTTTTCGGAGGCTTCACCCCAGCTTCATCGATCGCGCGCTCCAGGATCCGGGCCAGTGCCACGCAGGCAAAGCCGATCATGTGGGCCACGATTTCACGTCCGGTTTCATCGAGACCCTCTTCCGGCTTCTTCCGTCCCCTGGCGAAGTCGTAGTGCTCGATCAGCGCTTCGTAATAACCGTTGGCCACCTCTGCGCCGGCCATGATCAGTTCCGAGAGCCACTCGGCATCGTTGCCCGGAGTGAGCTCCGGAAAACCGATCCGGGTGGCCGTGAGCTCATGAAGTTCGGGGTAAGAGCACGCAATGGACCACTCAACGGCTCGGTGGATGTCGGTCTCTTCCTTCGACTGCCCCGTGTGAAACGGCATCAGCGGATCGGTGCAGTAATGACTGAGGACACCCGCGTTATAGGCGGCCAGTGCCCAGTCGCGCCGCTGAAGGGCTCGGACCGTGCCTGCATACCAGCGCTTTGCCGCCTCGCGAGCCCCTCCCCAGTAACCATCGCGCACATGGAGGACGTGGTTGGTGAAGTCCTTGAACTGTTTATCCGGATCCTTGGCCCCCTCGAGAAGAGGTTCATAGCGAGTGAGAAAGAGATTCGACCAAGCTTCAGCATCCGGAATCCGGAGCTGATCGAGGGCATCGAGGATGAGGAAATGGTGAGTGCTGCGACAATAAGCCGCCCGTGTGACGCGCTGGAGAAGACTCATGGTGGTCGGTTAAGGAAAGCGAAATTGATATTAAACCTTCCCTAACCATACCGTGCTTTTCCCTTCTGCCAAGGGCTTTTTTGAATAGCCGTTAGGACGATCCTCAGTCCCGCCAGACGTTTTCCGATTTGCCCCTTCCAATCCCCGGGCGTCCACCATTTTCTCATCGCTTCGAAAAGCGATCCGGCCGTCCCGTGGACGACGGGTGCCAGTTGATCCAAGCGGTTCTCCACGGCGGTCAGGACCCGCTCCACGGAAGGAGGCGTTCGCCGGGCCACCCACCGGTGCATTGGAGCCAGGCGCCAATGCCCTTGCGTCCATTCCCGCTCTTCGCGACAAGTCCGGAAGGCGTGCCTCACGAGCCGAATCCGTCGGGGGTCGTCAGCCAACGGTTCAACCCGAAGCGTGGTCGACCCGCCGCGTTCGAGTCGCTCTGGAAGGTGTTCCATGAGAATGACCGCGTCCAATAGGGCCAGTTCCTGCCGGGCGCCGCTCGAGGGACACAGTTGCGTCCGTGCGTCGCCTGAGAGAATCAACTCGGGCTCGGACGGGTTGGCACGCTCGAACAGATCGTATCGCTGAGGGCGGCCCAGCGGCGTGGCTTCAAAAGCTCCTGCTTCCTCCTCCAGCTGGGGCAGGATTTCCCGAAGCACCGCCGTGGCCTGGCCCTCCATCATCGCCCGCTCGAAGCGGTGCCCCGGGGGCCAATAGGTCAGGAGATCGGCCGAAATTCGTCCCGCGCGGCATGCGGCGGTGAACGAATGCCATCCGAGATCCGAACCCGCGCCGCGAAAGTGCATCACCGGGTAGGGCAAATCGAACCGCTCGAGCAACCGGATCCTCAGATGGTGGCGCGTGGCGTGCTGCAGAGCCACGACCTGTGCCATCGGCAAACCGTCGATTCCGGTTACGCGCTGGGGATCCCCGCTGAAAACCGCCATCCGGGCATCCACAGCCTCTCCGTCTGCGAGCCAAACGCGCGCGCCATTGGGTTGACGGGTGACGCCGGTAATCCGGCTCCGCGCGATCCCGGCCACCGCGGTGACGGCCCGCACGAGTTCTTCCCGTCCATCCCCGGCAGAGGTCACCCAGGCAGCGTCCGGACGGGTCACGACGCACTCACGTCCCAGGTAGTGCGCCGCAGTTGCGACGGGCATCGCCGATCGCCGAAGCCATCCATCCAATCCCAACGCCTGCAGCAGCGCCTCCTCCGCTTCTCCGAAAAACCACAGTTCGTCTTCGGCGAGCGCCTTCTCCAGGGGATCCTCGATGAGAAGCACATCCAAACCGCGGGCGCAGAGGCCATGGGCGAGCGCCAAGCCACTGAGGCTCGTGTCGGCGATGCAGACGTCATGAAGGGGAATCATGTCATGGCCAAAGCAACGCAGAGTGATCGGGTGGACTGAGCAGAGAGCGTCGCTTGGAAGGTGGCAGAAATACCATAATTCCAAGATTCACACAAGCTCTTGCGGTGCCCGTCATCCCTCGCGATGATGTCCGCTCACGGTTTGCCGCCAATCACTTCCGACCCGCGGACGGCGGCTGGAAAAAGCCAGGTGACAACCCTCAATACCCCGCTAGGATGCCCGACCTCAAAGCCAATCAGTCAAGCATCAACATGTCCAAATACGTTTACTCGTTCTCCCCGTCCGGCGCCGATGGCGACGGCAAACAAAAAGCGCTCCTCGGCGGCAAGGGGGCCAATCTGGCCGAGATGTGCCGCATCGGATTGCCCGTCCCTCCCGGATTCACGATTTCGACCGAGGTCTGCACCTATTACTACGACCACGGTCACGAGTATCCGCCGGAGTTGAAGGACCAGGTGAATGGTGCCGTGGAGCACATCGAAAAGGAACTCGGGAAGAAGTTCGGCGACGTCGAGAACCCGCTCCTGTTTTCGGTCCGTTCAGGCGCGCGTGAATCGATGCCCGGGATGATGGACACCATTCTTAATCTGGGGATCAACGACCAGGTGGTCGAAGGGCTCGTCAAAAAGACTGGCAATGAGCGATTCGCCTGGGACTCCTATCGCCGCTTCATCCAGATGTATGGGGACGTGGTCATGGGCGTGCAAACCCTGGAGGGAGAAGAGCACGAACCCTTTGAGCACATCATGGAACAGCTCAAGGCCGAGGCCGGGGTCGAGGAGGACACGGATCTTTCCGTCGATCAACTGAAGGACCTTGTCATCCGTTTCAAAGCTCTGATCAAGGAGCGAACCGGCGACGCTTTCCCAGAAGAGCCCTACGAGCAACTCTGGGGCGCCGTGGGTGCCGTCTTCGGTTCCTGGAACAACGATCGCGCCATCGTTTATCGCAGGAAATACAGCATCCCTCACGAGTGGGGGACTGCAGTGAACGTTCAGACGATGGTCTTCGGAAATACTGGTCAGCAGTCGGGAACCGGGGTCGCCTTCACCCGCGACCCCGCGAACGGCCAGAAGGTCTACTACGGCGAGTATCTCGTGAATGCCCAGGGTGAGGATGTCGTCGCCGGAATCCGGACTCCGAAGAAGGTCCAACAGATGCCCGAAGACCTTCCAAACTCCTACGACGAGCTTTGCGCCGTGTTCGACAAACTCGAACAGCACTTCAAAGACGTCCAGGACGTCGAGTTCACCATCGAGGAAGGCAAACTCTACATGCTTCAGACCCGGAACGGAAAACGCACCGGTCTGGCCGCCATTAACATTGCCGTCGACATGGTCCAAGAAGGGCTGATCGATGAAGACACTGCCGTGAAGCGCATCCCCGCCGAAGACCTGAGCCACGTCTTGGCGCCCGTTTTCGATCGCAAGGCCGAAGATAGCGCCCAGGAAATTGCCAAGGGCCTGCCCGCCGGCCCCGGAGCAGCTGCCGGAAAGATTTACTTCAACGCCTCAACCGCCGTGACCGCCGCCGAACGGGGTGAACCCGTCGTTCTCGTCCGCGTCGAAACTTCGCCGGAAGACTTGCGCGGCATGATTGCGGCCAAAGGCATCCTGACCTCGAGGGGCGGGGTTTCTTCCCACGCCGCTCTCGTGGCCCGCCAAATGGGGAAGGTCTGCGTCTGCGGCGCCTCCGGCGTCCAAATCGACTACGCGGCCAAGACCGTTTCCGCAGGTGGGGTCACCCTGAAGGAGGGCGAGTTCATCTCGATCAACGGCACGACCGGAAGCATTTATGCCGGGGACATCGATACCGCGCCGTCCGAAATCATCCAGGTCCTCGTCGACAAGACCCTGGCGCCGGAAGATTCGCCCCTGTTCGCCAAGTGGGAGCGGCTCATGTCCTGGGTCGACGCCCGCCGGAAGCTCGGGGTTCGCACCAACTCGGACGACCCCGAACAGGTCCGCCGTGCCATCGGTTTCGGAGCGGAAGGCATTGGCCTGACCCGGACCGAACACATGTTCTTCGAAGGGGATCGGATCGATGCCGTTCGCGAGATGATTCTGGCCGAGAGCACCGAGGCCCGGGAGAAGGCGCTGGAGAAACTGCTGCCCTATCAGCGGGAAGACTTTACCGGGATTTTCGAAGCCCTGGAAGGTCGCCCGGCCACGATTCGTCTCCTCGACCCGCCGCTGCATGAGTTCATCGGCACCATGACCGCCGAGCAAATCGACGAGTTGTCCGGCAAAATTGGCGTCTCGGCCGC
The DNA here is from genome assembly GCA_964500945.1 of uncultured Verrucomicrobiales bacterium. GTDB lineage: Bacteria > Verrucomicrobiota > Verrucomicrobiia > Verrucomicrobiales > DEV007 > CAZCRA01. Next base: position 94,398 of record CAZCRA010000002.1, read on the forward strand.
GAAGATCCGTGAACGGATCGAGGCCCTGCACGAAGCCAACCCGATGCTCGGACACCGCGGTTGCCGCCTCGGCATCGTCTACCCCGAAATCACCCGGATGCAGGCCCGCGCCATCTGCGAGGCCGCCGCGGACGTGAAGGCCCGGGGAATCGGCGTTCATCCGGAAATCATGGTGCCGCTCGTCGGTTTTAAAAGGGAACTGGACCTGCAGGTCGCCGTCATTCACGAGGTGGCGAAGCAGGTGATGGCCGAAAAGGGTGTGGAATTCGAATACCTGGTCGGGACCATGATCGAGATCCCCCGAGCCGCGCTCACCGCCGATCAAATCGCCGAAACGGCCGATTTCTTCAGCTTCGGCACGAACGATCTCACGCAGACGACGCTCGGCATGAGCCGGGACGACAGCGCGGGCTTCCTTGGCGCCTACCAAGAAGCAGACATCCTCTCGGCCAACCCGTTCGCCAGCATCGATCAGTCGGGCGTGGGGCAACTCGTCGAACTGGCTGCCGAGCGTGGCCGGAAAACCCGCAGCCAGCTCAAACTCGGGATCTGCGGTGAACACGGCGGCGACCCGTCCAGCGTGAAGTTCTGCCACCGGACCGGCTTGGATTACGTCAGCTGTAGCCCATTCCGTATTCCGATCGCCCGGCTTGCGGCTGCTCAAGCGGTGCTCGAAGAGCGCGGCTAAGGCGAGTGCCGCTGGTTTTAAGCATCCCGTCGGAATGCATCCCGACGGGATGCAAACCAGTCAGCAAGGGGGTTGAGGAGCCTGCGAAGAAAACGAATGCTCGTAGTCGAGTAGACCGGGGCCTCCCGTAGCGCCAAGGCGCCACAGTTGTTCCCC
>CAZCRA010000003.1:0-64593 GCA_964500945.1 uncultured Verrucomicrobiales bacterium
GACCGGTCCCTCGGCCTGGCGCGCCGTGCGCTCGATGAAGCTCGGCGGGAAGGCGTTCCTGAACGAGGCCCGCGTATCGCTTCCGGCCCGCAAAAAATCCGTGCGAAAATCCGACCGGCGATCCGGCTCCACCAACGCTTCCCAGAACAGCATCCCGCCCGTGTCCAACCCCTCACGGTCCGGCGGCACGAGCGAGGCACAGGCCGGGCTGGCCTGCAGGATGCGCCCTCCCAGATCCAGCCGGACCACGGGCGTCGAACGGCTTTCCACCAAGTGCCCGCTCCAATCCCCCGGCACCGGGTCCGGCTGAGGCAATTCATCGATCGTCCCCACAGGTGGAGGCTCGAAGGAGCCCTCCTCCACGGCCGGCTCCGGCTCGGCGCGATTCGTCAACCATTCGTCGATGGCATCCAGCCGTTGGCGCAGGATCTCCGCCGGCACCGGCGTCGTCAGCATCTCGTTCCACTGACGGTTCTCCGGCGAGTTTCCCGAAAATTCGTCCTGCCCCCCGACCGCGACGATGTAGGCCGGCTCGGGACGGGCGGCTTCCTGTTCCCGCAGCCAGGCGATCAACCCGCCTTCAGCCGCCGGTTCGGGCTGGGTCAAAATCAAGGGTTGCCCGTCGTAGAACGCCTTCGCCTCAAAAGCCGAAGCGCAACTCACCGTCGAGAATCCCAAGGACTCCAACCGGTCACACAGCATCCGGCGCGTGTCGGAATCCCGCTGAAACACCAGCGCGCGTTTGCCGAGCTGAAGTTCCGGAAGAGAAGAGGAGTAAGTCGAAGACGCTGCCACCATGATTCCACCCCAACATGAAGTGAACTGTGGCGCGGCACACCCATCCTAGCGATCCGGCCAAAAAGTGCAAACGCAGACCTCGGCGAGCGGTGTCATCCGGCACCAAACGAGAAGCCAGGCCCCGGAAGATGGCACCCCGAGAACCCGGCTTCCCCCAGCGCCACTGGCACCGGAAAGCGAAAAGCGTCTGCGCCCCGCCTTACTTGATAAACAGCATTTCCTGATAGGTCGGCAGCGGCCACAGATCATCGGCCACGAGACCTTCGAGCTCATCGGCAAGACCTCGAACCTTCAGCATTGCTGGCAGAACCTCGTTCGCCCACGCTTGCGGATCCTCGCCCGCCTTGCCGTGTGCCGTCTCCAACGCGCCGATCGCCGCATCGAGCGAAGCCACTTTGCCCTGCAGCGATTTCAGCATCGAGTTCTCCACGCGAACTCCCGCCGCCTTCATGGAGGAAGCTGCCTCGGCCAACTCGCCTAGATAACGGACCGCCGCTGGATAAATCATGGTCTTGGCGATCTTCTCCAACACATTCGCCTCGACGTTGATGTGGGCACAGTATTGCTCGGCGTAAATCTCGTGACGACTGTGCAATTCACGTGCCGTCAACACCCCATACTTCTCGAACAACTCGATCACCTCAGGGCTGGTCAATTCCGGCAACGCATCCGCCGTCGTCCGCAGCGAAGGCAATCCCCGCCGCGCGGCTTCCTCATGCCATTCCGTCGAGTAGCCATCGCCATTGAAGATCACCTGTCCATGCTCATCCATGATCTCCTTCAGGAGACTTTGGATTTCCGCGTTCAGATCCGCGGCACCCTCGAGCCGGTTGGCCATGTAATCGAGCGACTCGCACAGGATCGTGTTCATCGCCACGAGCGGACCCGCGATCGACATGTTCGACCCGACCGCACGGAACTCGAAACGGTTCCCCGTGAAGGCAAACGGACTCGTTCGATTCCTGTCCCCCGCGTCCTTGGGCAGTTCCGGAAGCGAGTCGACGCCGATGCTCAAAACGCCGCTGGCTTTCGACGAGGTCGCGCCCCCTCCCCGGATTTGTTCGAACACATCGGTCAATTGATCGCCGAGGAAGATGGAGATGATTGGAGGTGGCGCCTCATTGGCCCCAAGCCGGTGATCGTTTCCAGCCGAAGCCACGACCGCTCGCAACAACTTCGAATACTTGTGCACCGCGCGAATGACGGCGCCGGCAAACACCAGGAACTGCGCATTCTCGTGCGGCGTATCCCCCGGATCCATCAGGTTCCCCTGACTGGCGTTGCCCAGGGACCAGTTGACGTGTTTCCCCGAACCATTCAGACCCGCGAACGGTTTCTCGTGGAGAATACAGGCAAATCCGTGCTTGTCCGCGACCCGCTTCAGCGTCGTCATCACGAGTTGCTGGTGGTCGGTCGCCACGTTCGCGCTTTCGAACACCGGCGCGATTTCGAACTGTCCAGGCGCCACTTCGTTGTGCCGTGTCTTGGCCGGAATCCCCAGCTTGAACAGCTCGCGATCGACCTCATACATGAATGACATCACCCGGTCGGGGATCGCGCCGAAATAATGGTCATCGAATTCCTGCCCCTTCGGCGGAGCGGCCCCCACCACGGTCCGGTTCGCCGCCAGCAAATCCGGGCGCGCGTAGTAAAAGGACTTGTCGACGAGAAAATACTCCTGCTCCGGTCCCGCAGTCGAACTGACCTTTGAAATGATTTCGTGCCCGAATAACTTCAGGATTCGCCGGGCCTGCACGTCGAGCGCCTGCATCGATTTGAGCACCGGCGTCTTCTTATCCAGCGCTTCGCCCGTCCACGACACGAAGGACGTCGGAATGCAGAGCGTCGTGCCGTAAGGATTCTCCATGATATAGGCCGGACTGGTCGGATCCCAAGCGGTATATCCCCGCGCCATGTGCGTCGCCCGGATGCCACCATTCGGGAAGGAGGACGCGTCGGGCTCACCCTGAATGAGCGTCTTGCCTTTGAATTTGGAGATGGCGCTGGCCCCGTCCGGCCCGGGATCGTAAAAGCTGTCGTGCTTCTCCGCCGTGTATCCCGTCAGCGGATAAAAAACGTGCGTGAAGTGCGTCGCGCCCCGGCCGATCGCCCATGTCTTCATCGCTTCGGCCACCTCGTCCGCGATACTCGCATCCAGCTTTGCCCCACCCTCGAGCGTGTTGATGATCTTGCCGTAGGCGTCTGGCGTCAGCATCTCCTTCATCACCGCGAGGCTGAAGGTGTTCGAACCGAAGGACTCGCCGGTCGGTTCCAGCGTGTAGTCGTAGGAAGAAGGCGTCGAGGTGCCGGAAGCAACGCCCCGGATGGCCTCCTGACGGGAGAAATTGGCTTTCATGTTTCTTGGTTTGTTCTCTTGCGAAGCCCGGAAGAAGCACGTTGCGTGCCCAACGGCGCGGAATTCACCGCTTCAGCTCTTGGAACCCATGCGAATCCGCCTCACCCCGCTCCATAGCGCCGATCTCGCCCCGGAATTCGCTTACCTCATCGACCATCCGCCCGAGCAAGACGTCACGATTCGAACCCTCGCGCGAAAGCTGAGCAACGATCGCCCCCTCATCCAGGGCGAGCTCGTGCTGGCTGGAAAGCCCACTCGCCAACGCAACGAACGCGCCCGCGAATATCCCGTTCATTTCCGCAAAACCTATTTCCCCGGCGCCTTTCACCCGCCCGCCACCCGCGAGTTTGAGCTGCACGAAGAGGCAGCCGCGTTGATCGACGGCTATCCTCCGATCGGCGCCACCTCGAACTCCTTCCGCAGCTGTTACATCCCCGGAATTCCGCTCAGCCGGATTTCACCCTTCGGCGTCGAGCCCCTCGAACAGAACGTGGCGCTGGCGGAGCGGTGCGAGGTCGGCCGGCTCCTCGGCCTCTGGCGCTTACTGGAGGAAACGGCGCAACTCCTGTGCCGGCTTCACGAGGGCGGGATGGTCCATGGCGATCTCTTCCTCCACAACGTCGTGGTCTCGAAATCGCCCATTGGTGTCCACCTGATCGATTTTGCACAGGCTCAACGGCGGGAGGACGGGCAAGATGACTGGACCGGACGTTGCCGGAGCGACTTTGCGGAGCTATGCCGGCACGCCCTATGGACCCAATGCGGACTCGGCGGGCAGAGCGGGTTTCTGGGGGAAATCTCCCGGGAAGGCGCCAGTGAGTGGCTGGGCGACTCGGCACGGCATTGCCTCGGAAAGATCGAAGCGCAGGGCACGCTGCATGCCGTCTCCAGCGACGCTCCCCGGTAGAAGGCGACCCGGTCAGCTCACCAGCGATAGGCAACACTTCTTGTATTTTTTGCCGCTTCCGCAGGGACTCGCCATGTTCACAAGCGCCGTTTGAATCTCTTCGTTGTAAAAATCCCAGTCCTCCTGAAACAACTCGATCAGCCGGGGGACCGCCGCTTCCAGCGAAAGCTCGCCGGCCCAGAGGATGGCCGCTCCGATCCGCCAATCCTTCTCGCCGCCCTTCCCGTTCGGTTTCAAGGCCAGCCACTCGAGCACCTGACGGCTCGAGTCTTCTCCGTCACCGTGAGCGGCCAGGTATTTCGTCACCAGTCGCAGTTTTCCGACCTCGTCGAAGGGGAAATCGCCGGTATGCCCGGCGCACCGCGTGACCACCTCATCCAGAATCGCCTTCGCTTCGGCTGTCGGTTGCTCCATCAACTTCAGGCGGAAACGGGCCTGCTCGATGGAAGAAAGGCCGCTGGCATGGTAGAAAATCTCGTGCCCTTTCCCCGCCAGCGGGTGGGCTTGCATCCTGTCGAAATGCGACTTCAGAAGCGCATCCGGAGCCGTCGCAAACCAGCTGAGCAGGTGACCTTTCATCTGCGCGTCGGGAGCCCCTTCATCCCGCCGCTCCGCCTGCTCGAAGAGCCATTCGATCGATCGTTCATCCAGCGCCAGATCCGAGAAGTCGTGCGTCCACTCAAAGGCATTCTCCCACCCAAAACGGTCCACCGCCGCCATGGACCGCCACGTCACCTCGATCTCGGGCCTCTTCGGCTCGGCCAACAGCGTAAAAATCCTACTGCGCACGTAAAAATCCTCGTGCCCCAATGCCTCCAAGAACGTTTCCCGGTCCAGTTTCATGGAGGAAGGTTAGAGCGTTCCTCCAGGTTTGTCGACCACGCCGCATCCGGCCCTCAAAGCACAACGCACAACATACAAACCACAAGCCATGCAATGCCCCGCCGCGCCGATTCGCTAAGTTCATCGAGTATGCCTGATCCAGGGGCGCCGGAGACCAACCACGAAGACGCCGGACCTGCACCTGCCGGTTCACCCAGCTTGCGGGAGGGCTTCGTCATCGCCATCCGCGGCAGCGTCATCGATGCCCGTTTCCCACAGGGCGCCCCGAAGCTCCTTACCGAGATCCGCGCCGGCCAGGACGGCGCCGTCGTCGCCGAAGTGGCCACTCAACTCGACGACACCACCGTACGCTGCATCGCTCTCACTGCTACCGGCGGCCTCGCCGAAGGCGATCCCGTCATCGATACCGGACGGCCGCTCCAGGTCCCCGTTGGCCCGCAACTCCTGGGCCGCGTCTTCAACGTCTTCGGCCAGACCATCGACCGCCAACCGCCCCTCGAGAAACCTGTCCTCCGCTCGCTGCACCAGCCGCCGGTCGAATTGCACCGGCGCGCCACCCGCTCCGAGATCTTCGAGACAGGGATCAAAGCCATCGACGTCCTGGCCCCTCTCGAACGCGGCGGAAAAGCCGGCCTCTTCGGCGGGGCCGGCGTCGGCAAAACCGTGCTCATCATGGAGATGATCCACAATATGGTGGGCACCTACGAAGGCGTCAGTCTCTTCTGCGGCATCGGCGAGCGAACTCGCGAGGCCGAAGAACTCTACCGGGAACTGCGCGACGCCAAAGTGCTGGAAAACACCGTGCTGCTCTTCGGCCAGATGAACGAACCCCCGGGAGCACGCTTCCGGGTCGGTCACGCCGCGCTGACCATGGCCGAATACTTCCGCGACGACCGCCAACAGGACGTCCTGCTGCTCATCGACAACATCTTTCGTTTCGTCCAGGCCGGCACCGAGGTCTCGGGACTGATGGGGCGAATTCCCTCCCGTCTGGGCTATCAACCCACCCTGGGCACCGAACTGGCCGAACTCGAGGAGCGCATCTGTTCGACCCACAGCGCCGCCATCACCTCCGTCCAGGCCGTCTACGTGCCCGCCGACGATTTCACCGACCCGGCGGCCGCCCACACCTTCGGCCACCTGTCCGCCTCCATCGTGCTCTCCCGGAAACGCGCCAGCGAAAGCCTTTATCCCGCCATCGACCCGCTTCAGTCCGACTCCAAAATGCTCGTCCCCCACATCGTCGGCCAGGATCATTTCAAGGTGGCTCAGGAGGTCCGCGCCACCCTCGCCAGTTACGAGGAACTCAAGGACATCATCGCCATGCTCGGCATGGAAGAGCTTTCGGAGGAAGATCGCGCTGTCGTGCATCGCGCCCGGCGCCTGGAACGGTTCCTCACCCAACCCTTCGCTGTCACCGAAGCCTTCACCGGGGTGAAGGGCAAACTCGTCAGCCGGGAGGACGCCATCGACGGCTGCCGCCGCATCCTCGACGACGAATTCGCGGACCTGCCCGAGCGCGCCCTATACATGATCGGCGGAATCGAAGATGCCGCCGCGGCCCGAAAGGAGGCCGGTGTTGGAACAGGAGCACCCTGATGTCGCGGAAATGGAACCGATGAAACTCAAGATTCTCCTGCCACACCAGGTGCTGCTCGAAGAACCGACGACCAAGATCGTGGCCGAAGCCGAAAACGGTTCCTTCGGTCTGCTGCCCCATCACGTCGATTTCGTTGCCGCCCTCCGCCCCGGCCTCCTCTCTTTCCTCGAGCCGGAGTCGAACCGCGAATCCTTTGTCGCCGTCGGTGAAGGTCTCCTGGTCAAGGAAGGCCTCGAGGTTCTCGTCTCTGCCCGCCAAGCCGTCCGCGGCGGTGACTTGGGCTCCCTGCGCGACACCGTGCGCAACGAGTTCCGTCAGATGACCCAGCTCGAACGCAAGACGCGGTCGGCCATGGCCCGGCTCGAAGCCTCCCTGGCCCGCCGCTTTATTGATATCCAACGCGATGGATGAACCCGAACCCAACTCTCCCGCCGGCGACTCCGGTGAGGATCACCGGGGGCACGATGACGACCGGGACGCCTTCGAATTCGAGATCCGGCGGAAAGAAGAGCGGCGCATGGCTGCGCGGCGTGAAGGCGAGAAGAATGTGGGGTTCTGGCTGGGCATGTTCGGCCTCGTTGGCTGGTCCGTGGCCCTACCTACCGTTTTCGGAATCGCCCTTGGCGTTTGGATCGATAAGAAGTTTCCCAGCCCCTATTCCTGGACCCTGATGATGCTCTTCGCCGGCATCGTCACCGGCTGCCTCACGGCCTGGTATTGGATAAGAAAAGAATCCCGTCACGAAGGATGATGCCCGCCACCATGGACCCTTCACTTTGGCCCCAAATCGCCTTCGCTTTCGCCGCAGGAACTGGCCTCGCCCTCTTCTATTTCGGTGGCCTTTGGTTCACCATCCAGCGCTGGGCCAGACACCGGCATTTCCTGTCGATCACCGTGGCCAGCTTTCTCGTCCGGACCGCTCTGACCGTGGCCGGTTTCTATCTCGTCTTCCAGGGCCAATGGCAGAACGGCTTCGCCTCTCTGGCCGCCTTTTTCCTGACTCGCCTCGTCCTCGTCGAACTCGTCCGCCGGAGCGGACCCGCCGACGGAACGGAACCCGATCCCCTGCCCCCGGCCTCATGACGGAAGAAGCCCCAACCGATCTCAAGGCGCTCAGCCCGGACGAGTTCGTCTACTTCCACATCGGAGCCTTCCCCATCAACGCCACCATCGTCTACACGTGGATCGTCATGGCCATCCTCGTCACCGGCTCCTGGTGGATCACTCGCCACCTTTCCACCGGCACGAAAATTCCCCGATGGCAGAACGTGCTCGAAGTCATCGTCGGAAACATGCGCGACCAGATCCGTGAGATCAGTCACCAGAACCCAAATCGCTATCTTCCCTTCGCCGGGACGCTCTTTCTCTTCATTCTCGTATCAAACCTCCTGGCGGTCGTGCCCGGGTTTAGATCACCGACCGCCTCGCTTTCCACCACCACCGCCCTGGCCGGTTGCGTCTTCCTGGCCGTTCCGATTTACGGCATCGCCGGCAGGGGGTTGCGTGGCTATTTGAGAAATTACATCCAACCCACCCCGATCATGCTGCCCTTCAACATCATTGGCGAATTCTCCCGCACCCTGGCGTTGGCCGTCCGCTTGTTCGGGAACATGATGAGCAGCGCCAAGATCGGCGCCATTCTCCTGGCTATCGCTCCACTGCTCTTCCCCATTCTCATGCAGGCCCTCGGCCTGCTCACCGGCGTCATCCAAGCCTATATCTTTGCCGTCCTCACCGTGGTCTACCTCGCTTCCGCCTCGCGCGCCGACGAGGACGCTTCCGAAACGCCGGCCTGACGATTTCTCAATAACCATCAAACCATCCATCCACCCACCATGTCCGATATCGCCCTCGTTGCCGCCGTCTCCGTCTTCACCGGAGGCCTCACCATTGCTCTCGGTTCCATCGGCCCCGCCCTCGGCGAAGGCCGTGCCGTCGCCCAAGCTCTCGCCGCCATGGCCCAACAACCCGACGAAGCCAATCGCATCACCCGCACCCTCTTCGTCGGTCTCGCCATGGTCGAATCCACCGCGATCTATTGCTTCGTGGTCTCCATGATCATCCTATTCGCCAATCCTTTCTGGGACTACATGCTCAGCCAGGCCAACGGCTAGTCTTCCACTCCTCATTTCTCACTTCTCACTCGTAACCCGTGCTCATCGATTGGTTCACCGTCGCCGCTCAGGCGATCAATTTCCTCATCCTCGTCGCCCTGCTCCGGGTCTTCCTCTACCGGCGCATCCTCGACGCCATGGATGAGCGGGAACGGACCATCGCGAACCGCTTGAAACAGGCCGACGAAAAGCTGGAGGAAGCCGATCATCAACTCGAAGAATATCGAGAGCGCCAGGACGCCCTCGAAGAAGAACGCGAAACCGTCCTGCGCAAGGCGAAGGAGCGGGCCGCCGCCCATCACCGCGACCTCGTGGCGGACGCCAGGGAAGACGTGGCGCGCTCCCGCCGCCTCTGGCAACAAGCCTTGGCCCACGAAAAGGAGGCTTTCCTGGCAGACCTGCGCCGCCGGGCCTCGGAGGAAGTCGTCGCCATCGCACGCGAAACCCTGGACAAAATGGCCGGAACGGATTTGGAACATCGGATGGTCGACCGTTTGATGGACGAAATCGAGTCCTCTCACGATGGCATTCGCTCTGAACTGGGCCGCACTCTCCGCGAATGCCATGGTGAAGTCCGCGTCCGCAGTGCCTTCCCCCTCGGCGATGACGCCCGCCAGCGCATCCGCGGCGCCCTCGACGGCGTCGCCGACTACCCGAACGGCGGCGACCTCCAGCTTGTCTTCCGCGAAGATCCGTCCGTCGTCTGCGGTCTGGAGATCGAGGCGGGAAAATACAAGATCGGCTGGAGTTTCGCCGATCACCTCGAGCGTTTCGCCGAGGAACTCGATACCGTCATCCTGGACGAGACCCGGAAGCATCATCGCCAGGGCGAATCAACAGCCACCCCCTCGAATTCGACCCATGGCTGATCGCGACTCCTCCACCACGGCGCCCCACACCGGAGCCCATCCCTCCGGCCTCGACCGAGTCATCCAGGACGCCTTCGGCAGCCTCAGCGGCCTCCGGCAAGACCGCGAACCTTCAGTCGAACTCCGCGAGTTCGGCCGCGTCGTCTACGTGTCCGAGGGAATCGCCCGCGTCGCCGGCCTCCACCATGCCAAGGCCGAGGAACTGCTGCGCTTCCGCGGCCAACGTTACGGCATGATTTTCGACGTCGCCCAGGATGAAGCCGGCGTCGTGCTCTTTGACGATAGCGAAGACATCGAAGTCGGCACCGAAGTCCACCGCACCGGCCGCGTCCTCGATATCCCCGTCGGCGAAGCCTTGCCCGGGCGTGTCATCGACGCCCTCGGTCGCCCGCTCGATCAGTTGGGGCCACTCCACAACGAGGAACGCCGTCCCGTCGAGCGCTCCGCCCCCGGTGTCATGGACCGCGCCCCAGTCAATGTCCCTCTCCGGACCGGCATCAAGACCATCGACGCCCTCATTCCCGTCGGCCGGGGCCAACGCGAACTCATCGTCGGCGATCGTCAGACTGGAAAAACCGCCATCGCACTCGACACCATCGCCAACCAAAAAGGCGACAACGTCCTTTGCATCTACTGCGCCATCGGTCAGCGGCAAACCGCCGTCGCCAAAGCCATCGCCGCCTTGCGGGAACGCGACGCCATGGAACACTGCATCGTCATCGTGGCCGCCGGTGACGACCCGCCCGGCTTGCAGTTCGTGGCGCCCTTCGCCGCCATGTCCGTGGCCGAATATTTCATGGAACGCGGTCGCGACGTTCTCGTCGTCTTTGATGACCTGACTCAACACGCCCAAGCCTACCGGGAACTCTCCCTCCTTCTCCGCCGCCCGCCAGGCCGCGAAGCTTACCCGGGAGACGTCTTCTATCTCCACTCCCGCCTGCTGGAGCGCGCCACGCGCCTGGCCGACTCTCTCGGCGGCGGATCGATCACCGCCCTGCCGGTCGTCGAAACGCAGGCCCAGAACATCGCCGCCTATATTCCCACCAATCTTATTTCGATTACCGACGGCCAGATTTATCTATCCCCCACTCTTTTTCACAAAGGCCACCTCCCCGCCATTGACGTCGGCAAATCCGTGTCCCGCGTCGGCGGCAAAGCGCAGCTCCCCGCCTACCGCGCGTTTGCTGGCCAACTGCGCCTCTCCTACTCCCAGTTCGAAGAACTCGAGATGTTCTCCAGGTTCGGCACCCGTCTCGACGACGATACCCGGCGGACCCTCGAACATGGCCGGCGCGTCCGCGCCATCCTCAAACAACCCCAGTTCTCCCCTATCACCGCCGCTGAACAGGTCGTCGTTCTCTTCGCCGTTTCCGAAGGTCTTTTCGACGCCATCCCGCTGGATCGGGTCGGCGAGGCCGAGGAAGCCCTCCGCCAGACCGTCGACGGCTCGCTCAGCGAAATCGCTAAGCAAGTCACCTCGGGCAAAACCAAACTCCCGGACGAAGAAAAGGAACAAATCCGCTCAGCGGCCAGGGAAGCTCTCCGCGCCTTCCACGATAAGCCTTCGGAGTGAACCGAACCCGCGTTCGCCATGGAAACCTTGGATAAAGTCCAGCGCCGAATCGATACCACCACCGACATCGGTTCGGTCGTCCGTACGATGAAGGCTCTGGCGGCCGTCAATATCCGCCAATACGAACGCGCCGTCGAATCGCTGGGCCACTATCATCACACGATCGAAAAGGGCTTCCAAATCGTCCTGCAACAGGCCCCTGGCACCGTCGCCAGCGTGACCCCCGCCCCGCGCTATCACACCGGCGCGGTGGTGTTCGGTTCCGACCAGGGAATGTGCGGCCCCTTGAACGACCGCGTCGTGCAACACGCGCTGAACGCCCTCGATGCCGCCGGGATCGACCGCAAGGATGGCTCGATCATCGCCGTCGGCAGCCGCGTTGCCGGTCGCCTCTCCGAGGCGCATCAGCACGTCGACGAAGAACATCGCCTCCCGGGTTCCATTCCCGCCATCACCAGTGCCGTCCAACGCATCCTGCTCCAGGTGGATCGCTGGCAATCCCGGCGCCAGGTCGATCAAATCCTCCTCTTCTACGCCCGGCACGACTCCCGTTCGTCTTATCGGACCGTGACCGTGCCCCTCCTGCCCATCGACCGGGAATGGCTTCAGGAGATTCGGGAACGCGCTTGGCCTACGCGTTCGCTCCCCACCTTCACCCTCGACGTGGACCGCCTCTTTTCGGCCCTCATCCGGCAGCACCTCTTCATCGGAATCTACCGCGCCTTCGCCGAAACCTTGGCGAGCGAGAACGCGAGCCGCCTGATGGCCATGCGCCGTGCCGAAAAGAACATCGACGACCGCCTGGCGGAATTGAAGATGCAATACCATCAACAACGCCAAGCGGCCGTCACCGAGGAACTCCTCGACATCGTCGGCGCTTTCGAGTCCCTCGAACAAGAGACCGGCTGAGCAGGCGGTTGAAAAACCGGGTGCCGCCCCGCGCCAAGGACCTCGTGGCCAGAGCAAGCCCAGTGAGCGGCGAGCAAGGCCGCTACTCGCCCGCGTTCTCGTCGTCCAAACGGAAGCCGACCTTCACCGCCACTTGCCAGTGCGCCACCTGGCCATCCTCGATGTCCCCCCGAATCTCGCTCACCTCGAACCAGCGCAGCCCATGCAGCGAACCCGAAGCCCGCTTCAGCGCCTGGTTGACGGCGTCCTCGATCCCCGAGGTGGAGGTTCCTATCACTTCGATTCTCTTGTAGATCGCATCGCTCATTATGTCAGAACCATAGCCCCACTCTCGCGACAGAAGCGAGCCATTTCCCCATTGCCCGTCTCTTCTCCTGGCTCCGCCCTCAGCCGCGGTCCCGGTCCTTCGCCAGCGGAGAGTAGCGCTTCGATTTGTCCCAGGACCCGGTCCGGGTCTTGATACCAGTCCTGGCTCAGCACCTCGTGGATGCGCCAGCCAAAGGCCCGCAGAATTCCCGGCCGCAGGACGGCTCGCTCCAGCGGATCGTTCACCGAGTATCGCTCCTCGCTATCCAGCAGAATCCCCAGATCAAAACGACTCTCCCCTGGCTTCCGCACCGCCACATCGATCCGAAATTTGGACTCCCCGACTCGCGTCTCGACGTCGTAACCGCGTTCCGCCAAGGCTTGGGCCAACGTCCGCACCGTTCCGCTCGGTGCCACTTCCACCGGTCCGCCGCCCCCATCCGATACCGTGCCGCGAACCGCAGCGAGCGCTCGACGCGCCGTGCCGGTGTCCCCGGTCGAAACCGCCGCCGCATACTCCAGAAACCGCCTCAGGCAGACGGCCGCTGGATTCCAGTCGTTCGTCAGCAGCGCCGGCTCCAGGGAGCTTACCACCATCATGTGCCGCTTCGCTCGCGACAAAATGACGTTCAGCCGCTTCTCGCCACCCTGCTGAATGATCGGTCCAAGATTCAGCTTCGTCTTCCCTTTCTCGTCCGGACCAAAGCAGAGACTCAGGATCATGATGTCCCGTTCGTCGCCCTGAACGTTTTCGAGGTTCTTCACGAACAGCCCCGCATGCTGACCGTCTTGCACTCGCTCCTGCTCGTCCGCCAGGAGCCGTTCGAAATCGCGATCCTTCCGCGCCAAAGCTTCCAAGGCCCGTTCGATCGCCTCCTGTTGGCTGCTCGAAAACGCCACGACGCCGAGGCTCAATCGTTCGCCTCCCTCCTGCCGCCGCCGCAGTAACTCCCGGACGATCCCTGCGATATAGTCCGCTTCCGCCTCGTTTCGCTGGTTCCGGTAGACGGACCCCTGCATCTGATGATAGCTGAGGGTCCGCTGAAGGGCGGCATCCACGTGACTCGCCACATCCGCGTCCCGGCCCACCAGGATCGGCTCCATCCTCTGCTCCGCCGCGCTAACGGCAGGAATGGTCAAAAGGTCGCCACGGTAAAAGGCGTGATTCGAGAAACTGATAAGCGCCTCGTCCCGGCTGCGGTAGTGCCAGCCCAATAACGTGCTCGGCAGTCGCTGCGCCGCGTGACTCAGCAGACTCTCCGCATCGAGGGGGTAGGAACGCGTGCCGCCCTCCTCGTCCCGATAGCTCACCCAATCCTCCCCGCCCAACGCCTGCGTCGCGAAGAAATGGGTCGGCGGCAACTGCATCTCGTCTCCAACCACCACGAACTGTTTGCCCCGGCAAATCGAGGGAACCGCATCCTCCAACCGCACCTGGCTGGCCTCATCGAAAATCACGACGTCGAACAACTCCGGATCCAGCGGCAGCGCCTGGGAAATGCTCAGCGGGCTCATCAACCACACCGGTTTCAACGCCATGAGCGCTTCCCGGCTCTGGGACGCGATCTCCCGAATCGATTGAAACCGCTGCGTCAGCCGGAATTGATGCTCCAGCACGGCACAACCCTCCTGAAAGCGACGTCGTTTCCCTTCGTCCCCAACCCGGTCCAGCAGATCTCCGTGCAACCGCAAAAACGCTCGCCTCCCACGCTCGACCACGCGCGCCCCGTTGCCTTCTAGCCAACGATCATACGCCTCCGCCAACTGCTCACAGGACCTACGGTAGGCCTCGCCGTGGAACCGTCTCAACTCCGCCGTCCGCCCAAGTCCCTGGCTCAGGTCGCGTTGCGCGATCGCCGCTTCCAGCGATTCCGGCTCCAACTCCACACTGGAAACGGCCTCCCGGAATCCCGCCGGAGCACAGGATAATGCCCGCAACCCCGGGGCCAGGTCCGGAAGCTGGTGCAGCGCACCCAGGACCGCGCCATGGATCGCTCGAAGCTTCGGTGCGTTCCAGCTGAGATAGCCCGGAAGAAAAACCTCCAAACCCTTCAGCTCCCGCAAGGCGCGGCCCGCCAGGTGAAGCGCCGAAATCACGCCCCGGGCCTCCCCGCTTCGCGACAGAAAGTGCATGAACTCCCGCGCCCGGAGTGATGCTGGCATCGCTTCCTGATAGGCCCGCAATTCGCGATGACAGCGCAGCAAATCCCCACTGCTCGGCACCCGGAACTCTCTCTCCACCTGAGCCCCAAGCGCCTTCATCCGCTCCAGCACCGCATACTCCGTCAGCAAATCGCCGAGCAGCGATTCCCATGCCGGACGAACTTTGTGTCGATTGAAATCATACTCTCGACGCAGCAACCCGCGAAGCTCCCAGAACCGCCCCCGCGTCCATGGCAGCTGGAGTTGCGACAGAAACCGCGCCGAATTCAACGCCTCCGCCGCCTCGCGCCGCGGAAGCTTGGCCCGCCACGGTGCCGTCGCGGTCTGGATTTCTTCCCACTCCCGCTTCGCTTCCATCAGGTCCGCCTCCAGATCCGCCAACCGGCGCGATTCGAAGCTTTCGCTGCGAAGCAATCCCAGCAAATCGTGAACGCTAAGATAATGGCAACGCTCCGCCACCTCCACGAGCGGAGGTAGTTCGCCAAGCGGCACGGACCTCAGCTCGAAAGGTTGATCCTCCAACAGCGACGACAGTCCCTCGACCGCCTCACCGCACCGCTTCAGGGCCTCCCTGATCTCGCCGGGACGCCACTCGCCCTCGTAGCAGCGTGGACTCAGCCAACGCAGCGGATGACTGGCCAGAACCCGTCGCTCCCCCAGGTCACGTAACATCCCCGCGATTTCCTCCAGCGCGTGGCCATGGCGCACCCAGTCCCCGTAATTCGGCAGCTTCTCCGCTTCCTCCGGCTCCAACTCCCGGAAATGCGATCGCAACTCCACAAATCGGTCCATCAACTGCAGCGGACTTCGCTCCGCCTGGGGATCCGGCGATTGAACCGCTTTGGCATAGCCCTCCAGCTCGCGCAGCCTCGGGAGGATCGCGTCCGCCAATCCGCCAGCGCCCCCCAGCGCGCCACCCGATCCGAAAATGCCTTCGTAACTCTCCCGCAGATCCTCCACAAACGCCTTCCGGTCCGCTTGGGCGTCGTGAATCAGAATCGATTGCCGGTGCAACCCAGCCTTCTTCAAACGCGCATAGACAACGTCCAGCGCGGCGCGCTTCTCACACACGAAGAGGACTCGCTTCCCGCGTGCCACGTAATCCGCGATGAGATTGGTGATGGTCTGTGATTTGCCCGTCCCGGGAGGCCCCTGGATAATGAGATTCCGCCCACTCCGCGCCCACGCGATTGCCGAGATTTGAGTCGGGTCCGCTTTGGCGATGAGATGTTGGTCTTCCAATGCCGGCACCTCGGGTTCGCACCCTCGACGCGGTGCGGGCTTCACCGAAAAAAGTTCGCCCAGCCCAGGATGCCTCCCCCCGTCGGCCAGAAGCGCGTCGTAGTCCCGCCAGAGCGTCATCTTTTGATCTTGGAAACAACCGATCGTGAAGCTGCAGCTGTCGAAGACCCAGCGATAGAGATTCGATTCATCCTCCTCGGCGGAGCTGACGGTTTCTTTCCAATATTCCCCATACTCCAACGGAAGAGCCGAGGGAGTCACTCGGCTATGGAACAAGCGCCATCCCAGCATTGACAGGGCCTCGCGATCCTTGTAACAATAGTCCATCTCACCCCGCGTCCGGACGGACTCGCCCAC
Organism: uncultured Verrucomicrobiales bacterium; assembly: GCA_964500945.1. Taxonomy (GTDB): domain Bacteria; phylum Verrucomicrobiota; class Verrucomicrobiia; order Verrucomicrobiales; family DEV007; genus CAZCRA01. Next base: position 16,038 of record CAZCRA010000003.1, read on the forward strand.
CAGCCGTGGAAGTGAGCGCTCGTCCGTCGTCTTCCGCCGCTCACGCTGCTGCGTCAGTCGAATCTCCGGCCGGTCTTTCCAAACCAAATCCACATCCGGTGCCGAGTGCTCGATGGCCCCGCGAAGCGTGTTGAAAAAATCCTTCACCGCTGCTTCCGTCAGCTCGACGCTCTCCGGAAGGTCTAGTCCGTAGAGCAGATGCAAATAGTGCCTCAGCGCCGGATTCACCTCCGCCCGGTCAGATAAGGGCTCGATCTCAAAACGATCGCGCACTCCGCGCTCAGCCTGTAGCCGGATCGGGACCATCAATAAGGGCGAGTGAACCCGTCGCCTCCGGTCTGCTCCGTCGTCCTTCAGGTTGTGCCAACGCAAAAAAGCAATGACGAGGCGCAACGTCGAAAACCCATACTCCTTCTCGTCTCGATTGGCAGCTTGTCGAATCCGCGTCAACTGCTCGGACACCCCCGAGCCCGGCTCGAGGTTGAGATAGCGATTCAGGCACAGCCGACGCTGTTCACGCAAATGTGCCGCCACTTCGGGTTGCCACATCAAAAGCCGCTCCGCATCGAGATTCTGATGCGCCATGAGATACGGGACGGAGCGAGCCGTTAGGTTCAGGGTCAGCTGGTTGGGTTGAAAATGAATGAGACGGTTCCGCCGGGAGACATCGAAGAGCCGGTTCCGAAGGTGCTCGAGCACCGCCGTCTCACGCCCGGCGACGGCGCCCGTTCGATCCGCGGGACGCGCGTCGACGCCCACGCCCACACGGAAATTTTCAAGATAGTCGACGACCTGGCTGAGATCCTGAATCCGCCTCTGCCGATCCGGTTCGGTCAACCGGACGATCAGTTTCTGAATACCCGGATGAACATCCTCTCTCAAGGCAAAGAGGTTTAGCCGGTGCTGCACGAACTCAGCCAAGTTCTCACGCTTCGACAGGTCGAGCCGCAGCGCCACGCTCGCGAGCAGAAGCCCCAGAGAGTAGCCGTCCGTCAGTGGATCGTGATGCCCGACTAGGTGCTCCCACGCCGCATAGCCCGTGACGAACGACGGCCGCTGCACCGGTTCCCCCGGTTCCAGAATGAGCTTGTTCCGGTCCTGATACACGATCTCCACGACGGCCAGCGGCAGCAAGGCCGAGGCCTGAACCGCCGCCACCGCCCGGTCCTTAAGCTGCGGCACATTCACACCCGCCTCCCGAAACCACATCCGGTGATGCGTCACGTTCACGCCGCCGGCTCCTTCGAAGGGAGCCACTTTCCCTCGGCCGTGCGCGTCCATGGTTTGCTCCACCAGAGGCAGAAAACAGGCCACGAGATCTTCCGCGCCCAGCGGGTCGTGCTCGATTTCCTTTAGAAACGCAAGAAACCCGAACGTCGGCGTTTCCTCGGGCTCCAACACCGGAGCCGCACCCCATTCACGCTCGTCGCTCATGCGCTCAGCCCTCCTTTCGCGATGTCCCAGTTCAGCTCTTCGTAAGCAATCTCCTGGAGCCGTTCGCCCAGCCCCCACTCGTCCGCGCAGCTCATCACCGCCTGCACCGGACGCTCCCGGCCCTCCAGAATCAGCGCCGCAAAATCTAGGAGGACATAGGCAAAATAGTCCCGGACCCCACTCCCAGCCCGAGCCAACAACCCTTCGAATCCAGCCCGGTCGCATGGCTGCACCGGCTCCACTCGCAGTCGCGCCGCGTGCTCGATCCAGGCTTCCGGCGCCCGCCCGGAACGCCCCAGCAGGTCTTCCACCAAGCGCCTCGTCGCCCCGGCCAACCGCTCTTGGCCCGTCAAATCCAGCGCGTCGAGACTCAGCCCCGGTTCCAGCATCTCCGCTACGAGCGCGTCCGCTTCTTCCACCGTCGGCAGCCTCGCGAAGGCGCCCACCGCCCGCGCTCGAATGAACGCCTCGGGATGCGTTTTGCCAGCGCTGTGAGCCTCCGACTGTTCAAAGATCTCATCGACCTGACGCAGATAGCTTTCCGCATCCGCATCCGCCAGGCCCGTCAACAGCTTCACCTCACCCGTTACCGCAGGAGCCAGTTCCCCCGCCACGAGAAAACCCGCCCGGTCGCAGTAAACTTCCGTGTAGAGACTGTAGCGGCGCCGGCTCTCCAGGACGCTGTCCGCCACCTCCGCGTCCCCACACGCATCCTTCAGAATCCGATCGGCCGTCAAGTAGTCGCCGTTCGCTTCGCACCATAGCTTGTAGTGCCCCAGTTCATGCCCGATGACCGCGACGATCTCCGCCGCAGAGAACCGTTCCAGCAGATCGCCCTGAAAAACCAGATACCCCTTCGCCGGCGTGTAATACATGAACGCATTCGCTGTATCGTCCGTGCTCCCGTGGAAAAGCACCACCGGTTGTTCGATACTCAAAATCTCACGCCCGCGTTCAACCGCCTCGTAAAGCTCCGGATGCTCGCCTTCCGGCATGCGGTAAGTCGACTTCAAGAGGTGCAGCTCCACGTCGGCGTGTTGGTTCGACATCGCCTGACGCGTCACGTAGTTGTGCCAAACCGCTGGGTGCCGCTCCCGCAGCAGGCGGGTCACCTCGCCGTGATAGGGAAAAGGACGTAATTCACGTTGGTGTTTCATGAGAGAATCAAAATAGGCCCCCCCGTCACTCGCAAAACCGCACATTGCGTCGGACTCTCAACTGCCCAGTTGAGTTTCGCAGCAATCGGTCGCATCCTCTTGCATGCTCGAAGAACTCGCCCGGCAACGCGGTTTCTCCCTCGACCGGCTCATCACCCTCGCCCGCGTCGCACGGTTCCCCTCGATCGCCGCCGCCGCCAAGCATCAGGCCCGCGATGATCGCGACGTGGCCGTTCGACAAACGCTGTATGGCCGCCAGATCCGCGAATTGAGCGAAGCTTGCGGCGTCGCGCTCATGGACACCTCGCGCCGCCCGCATTCGCTGACGGTCGCGGGCAAGGAACTCGCTCGCATTGCCAACCACTTCCTCCGCGGCATGGACGACTACCTCGCGCGGTTACAGAGCCGCTCGACCAAAGTGGTCTTTGGCGCGGGGGAGAGCATGATCCAGTGGGTCCTCCTTCCCGAAGTGCTTCCCGAGCTTCGACGCCGCTTGCCCCATGCTCCCCTGGTCCTAAAGAATCTGCGGACCCGCCAGATCACCCAGGGCCTCCTCGAGGGGGAACTGGACTTCGGCCTCCTCCGCGAGGATGCGATCTCCCCACCGCTCCACTGCGGACCCCTCTTTGCCTTTGACTACCGCTATTTCATTCCCCGCTCATTTCGCGCCCGCATTGGAGACCCTGTCTCCCTGACCGAAATGGCCCGTTACCCCCTGGGCATTCTGGAAGGTGACGGCGAGATCCGAATCGCCTTGGAACGGGCTCTCGGGAACGCCGGTCTGCCCGTGCGTTTTGCCTTGGAATGTAGCTCATACCCCCAGATCGCCCGAGCCGTCGAACGCAGGGAATGCGCGGGAATCTTGCCCAGTCTGGCACGTCCCCACCTTCCGGATTACGTCCGGGACCTATCCATCGATGACGTCGATCTCCACCGTCGGTTCCGCCTCGCTTGGAATCCCGACCGTGTCGAAATGAGCCCGCTCCTTCGGTTCGCCATCACGCTTTTCCCTGGCCAGGACGGGTGACGCCGCACCCGGGACGAGCGCGCGACTCGACATTTCCGCGTTTCGAAGTAAGAATGATGCTCCCCAATCTCCCTCCCCGCTTTGAGCGCCACCACCCTCTGCTTCGCCAACATCAAAGGCGGCGTGGGCAAGACGACGCTAGCCGTCAATCTGGCTCACGCCCTCGCCCTCGACCACCAGGCTCGCGTCCTCGTCGTCGACATGGACCCCCAACTCAACGCATCGACGACCCTCCTTGGCATCGAAGCGTTCGAACGTTATCGCAAGACCCATCGCTCCATCTATAACTTCTTCGATACGGCCCCCGACCAGCTCCTCGGCATCGAGGGCGGCCGGGCCGTTCAGCCCAGTCAGGTCAAACCCGTTGATACCGGAAAAGGTTTCGATCTCATTCTCGGCGCCCTTCGTCTGGCCTATCTCGAGCTCCGGTCAATCGAGGGGCATCCACTTCCCATCACAGGACTTCGCGATGGCCTGCTGGCCTGTGGGGCCAAGGATCGATACGATTATATCATCATCGATACGCCTCCCAGCCCCAGCCACTATCTCGTGACCTCTTTGATCGCGGCGGACTTCTTCGTGGCGCCTTCCCGGGCAGACTTTATGTCGATTCAGGGCCTCGCCCTCTTCCAACGCATCTATGAGACCCTGCGACAGCATCCCGCCTTTCCGATCACGGCTGAACCGCTCGGCGTCATCCTGACGCTCGTGCAGAACGACCGCCAGGAAAACGACGGACGCACCGCTCTGCAGGACATCATCGCCGCCAGCGCCTCCTCGCCGGATCCCTTCGAAAGCCAGATCGATCCTCGCTTCTTTCGGCCTTTCGACGGCAAGCTGCGCTCCAATGTCGAAGTCCCTCGCTATCAGGAAAGACAAAAACTCATCCGCGAAATGCCGAAATGCACTCGCGCAGGCACTTTGCGCAATCACCTGACCCAGCTTGCGAACGAGCTTCGGTATCGCTGCCTGGAACAAAGAGCCGCCTATGTCTGAACGATCCACTCTCCGCTCGCAACGCGCCCTGCGCGAAGTCCAGCTTCTTTGCACGGCGTTCCCCGAACTGACGCTCGCCGACGTCGCGAGAGCCATCGAGGAGCGCGGCTCCGGTCCGGCTGCTCACAGCGATTGGGAATCGACGGTCTCACCCGTCCTCGCCTGTGCCAGAGCCTTTGGCTATAAGGAGAACTTCGATTCTCCCGGCGACGCGGCACGGATCCTCAATCGAGAGTTCGGGCTGCGCCTGGGCCTCAAATCCACCTGGCAAACCCTGAGCGGCGTGGCCGCCCTCCAACTCCTGATCCACGGCCCGGTGCGCGCCAACGAACTCCTCCAGCGCTATCGACTGACCGTCCCGCCTTTCCCCAAACGCAAATCTCCTAAGCGCAACCCCGCGAACCCATCCAACGCCGCAAGCCTCGTCTCCGGGATCCTCCGCACCGAAGACCTCTAACCTCACTCGCTAATATCATGTCTGCCTGGCAATCCCTGGAGACTTTCTCCTCCCGTTTTAAACTTTCCAGTCACGTCCGGGATCCCCTGGTTCACGATCTCTTCGAACCCTCGACCGCTTTCGCTCATCGCCTCGTCAATTTCTCCATCGAAATCCAGAACCGCTCTCACGAATTTCCCGGCTCCACCTACGAACGCCCGGCTGCCGAACTGGACCGCTTTGCGCATCGTTATGTCGATAGCCTCTTTCTCGGAATCATCGGCATGTACTCCGCCGGCGCGGTGGTCCTCCGCTCAGGCGTCACGGCGCTCTTTCAGTCGATCGATGCCGAACCCGGCATCCGTGCGCGAGCTCAAAGAAACGCCAGGAATCGTGGCCGGCCACCCGTATCGAATTCCAGCCGCCTCTCTCCCTCAGTCATCCGCGATGCCTCGCTTGGCACGCCCTACCACGACATTGCCCGTCACATCTATGACATTTACGACGGTCTATCGAAGGTCAATTACGGCGATCGAGGTTTCACGGAACCCGATCGCTATCTCAGGGCCCTTCCCACCCTCGTGCCGGCCGATGCCACCCGATACAAACGCACCCTCGAGAAGATTGGCGTCTATGGAACGGAACTCCTCGCCGAAAGGTTCCGGCCCGTTAGTCACTTCTTGATCATCGATTGTTTCCCGGCCCTGATCGCCGCGTCGAAACGCTTGCGAGATTCCGCGGGAATGAACGCGCCATCCCCATCCCTCGCGAGTTCCTCCTGAACCATGACGACCCACACCGGCCAGTTCACGGTCGCCACTTCCGGCAAGCGAACCTATGAAATCACCAGCGAGGTGACCTCCATCGTTTCGCAAAGCGGCGTCCGGAACGGCCAGGTGACCGTCTTCGTCCAACACACCAGCGCGAGCTTGGTGATCATGGAAAATGCCGACCCGTCCGCGCGAACCGATCTCCACGTCTTCTTCGAGCGCCTCGTTCCCGAGGACGCGCCCTACTTTGTCCACACCTTCGAAGGTCCGGACGACATGCCGTCCCACATCCGGATGACCCTCACGGGCTGCTCGGAGGTGATCCCGGTCATCGACGGCCGGATGACCCTCGGCACATGGCAGGGCCTTTTCCTCTTCGAACACCGCCGCGCCCCCCACACCCGCCGGATTGCCGTTGCCGTCGTCGGCGAATGACCTCTACCCCTCAGCGCGGAGGCAGGACTTCCCACTCGTCGTCGCGAATGTAGACCGTCCGGGGCCGGCCTGCTCCCGAACCAGTGAAGGACCATGGATTGACGCCCCCGCCCTGCGGCATCGAATAACCCCACATCCGCTCCATCTGCGCCATCCGTCGTTCAGCTCCAGCGGCGAAGAAAATGAACGCGCCGATGAAAATCAACATCGGGCTGGCTGGAGTCAATAGTCCGGCCAGAACAAACAACAAGGCACACCCCTGACCCAGCCGCGCTGCCACATGCGTTGCCCGGAAGTAGCTCCCGCGCATCGCCAACAGCGCCCGGAGCACTCGGCCACCGTCCATCGGAAAGGCCGGGATCAAGTTGAACAGCACCATGATGAGGTTCGCGGCCAGAATGGCTTCGACGAGTTGCGGAACGGAAGTAGGAGCGGCCAGAGCCGCTGGTGTCGACCCGCCAAAGAAACCCAGCACCACCGCCACCGGCGCCAAAATCACGATGATCCCCACATTGACGGCCGGACCGGCCAGCGCGATCACCAATTCCTGCCGTGGATCCCTCGGCATGGCCGCCAGCTGCGCTACCCCTCCAATCGGATAGAGGGTGATCGAGCGGGTGCCAATCCCATATCGACCCGCGGCCAGGCAGTGCCCAAGTTCGTGCAACACCACGCTCGTGAACAGCCCCGCCAGGAGCGCCAAGGTGTAAAGCGCTGTCACCCAACCTCCCGCAAAGAACGCCGCCAACCCGATCCACGCCACCAGAAGCGCAAAACTCCAGTGGACGTGCAGCCCAATCCCAAAAAGCGTTCCAATTCTCGTTCCACGCATCATTTCAATCACGTCAGACGCGCAATTCCCGTTCCAACTTGCATTTTCACGGTTTCCCCGGCGAAATACCGCCTCGATCACGCAGTTGCGCCAGATTGACCCGTCAAATCGTCACGACCCGCCTTGCCGCGTCAGATTGCTCCGCCAGATTGCTCCGCCATGCCTGACCTCTTCCGGACCTGGGCCGAAATCGATGCCGCCGCGCTGCGCCACAACCTTTCCGTTGCTCGCGATCTCGCCGGGCCAGGCCGCGACCTGATGGCGATCGTCAAAGCGGATGCCTACGGCCACGGACTCGATGAGGTGGCCTCCGTGCTTGCGGGTGACGTCTCAACCTTCGGCGTTGCCTGCGTCCAGGAAGGTCTCCGCGTTCGCGCCGTCGCTCCAGGCCGGATTTTCTTGCTGGGTCCGGCTCTCCCCCACGAACGCCCGATCGCGGTAAAAAATGATTTCACGGTCACCGTTTCCACGGGGGAAGAAATCCGCGCTTTTGCCGCGTTTGGGAAGCCTTTGAAAGTGCACCTGGCGGTTGACACCGGCATGGGGCGCATCGGTTGCCGCCCGGAGGAAGCCCCAGCACTCGCAGCCCAAATTCAGGCGTGCCTGGAACTCCAACTGGAGGGGTTCTACACCCATTTTCCCAGCGCCGACGAAGATGAGCACTTCACGCGATCCCAGATCGCCGGAATCGACACCTTGCTCCGCCATCTGCCGAGCTTTCCTCAGGTTCACCTCAGCAACAGCGCCGGCCTGATGGCGTTTGGCCTCGAGCAACCCTTCGCCAACCTCGCCCGGCCCGGGCTCATGCTCTACGGAATCTCTCCCATCGCCCGCCTTCAACCCAAATTGCGGCCGGTGATGAGTCTCAAGACCCGGGTGACCCTCACACGGACCCTGCCCGCCGGTCACGGTGTCAGCTACGGTCGGACGTTCCTCACTTCCCGGCCAACCCAGGTCGCCACGCTCGCTGCCGGGTATGGCGATGGCTACCCTCGGCACCTCTCCGGCCACGGGGCCGATGTTCTCATCGGAGGAATCCGCTGCCCATTGCTTGGGCGAGTCACCATGGACCAGATCATGGTCGACGTTTCCCACTTGGACCCTCCACCGGAGCCAGGTTCGGAGGCCGTCCTTATCGGCAATCAGGGCAGCGAAAGCATCTTGGCCTCCGAGCTCGCTCAAAAGGCCGGAACCATTCCCTGGGAAATCCTGACCGGCATCACACGCCGGGTCCGGCGCGTTTATCTTCATGAATAGTTGAAGAAGGAAACGGAAGTGGCCCCCATGAAGGCGCGACTCCCGGCAGATGGCGGCCAGGAGCCGGCCTTTATCATGGAAACGCCGGTCTTCCCGGCAAAACCGTCCCGGCGCTGTTGGATCCGAGAGAGCATTTTTCGTGCCGACAAAGTTGCCGCTTCGCCACTTGTTCAAAATTGAACAACCCACGCACTTTGCTTGCGCCTTCCATTTCAGCCCTCTTCATTGACCCCTCCCACGATCCATGTCTCGCCGTTTCAAACTCTCCAGCGATTACCAGCCTCGCGGCGATCAGCAGCAGGCCATCGCGAAGCTTTCCAAATCCATCCAGGCGGGAAATCCCCACCAAACGCTCCTGGGCGTCACCGGCTCCGGAAAGACCTTCTCGATGGCCAATATCATCACCAACGTCAATCGGCCGACGCTCGTGATGAGCCACAACAAAACCCTCGCCGCCCAGCTCTATTCCGAATTCAAGAGCTTCTTTCCCGACAACCCGGTCGAATATTTCGTCAGCTATTTCGATTACTACCAGCCCGAAGCCTATATTCCCCGAACCGATACCTACATCGAAAAGGACTCTTCCATCAATGATGAGATCGAGCGCCTCAGGCTCTCCACCATGAGTTCTCTCCTCACGAGGGAAGACGTCATTGTCGTCGCCAGCGTGTCTTGCATCTACGGCTTGGGCTCACCCGAAGATTTCGAGGGAATGATGGTGGCCGTCCATCATGGCATGGAGTTGGATCGCGATGACTTTATCCGGCGCCTTGTCGAGATTCTCTTCGAACGCAATGACATCGCCTTCGGTCGCGGAAAATTCCGTGTCCGTGGCGATGTCGTCGAGGTCCATCCCGCCATGATGGAAGACGAAGCGGTTCGCGTGGAGTTCTTCGGCGACGAAATCGAGCGCATCACGGTGATCGATCCCCTGACTGGAGAGTCGAAAACCACCCTGGATGCTTTCACCTTCTGGCCGGCGAAACAATTCGTCACGGGAAAAGAAAAGATGGCACGCGCGATTCAGGCCATCCGTGAAGAACTCACTCAGGTCATCGCCTCCTTCGAAAAGGCTGGAAAATTCCTCGAGGCCCAGCGCATCAAGATGCGGACGGAATACGATATCGAGATGATGCAGGAGATGGGCTTCTGCCAGGGCATCGAAAACTACAGTCGTCATCTCACCGCCCGCCCCCCGGGTTCGCGCCCTTACACCTTGCTCGACTTCTTTCCCGAAAACTTCCTGGTGATCGCCGACGAATCTCACGTCACCATCCCTCAAGTAGGAGGCATGTATGAGGGCGATCGAAGCCGTAAAGAAACGCTCGTCGATTACGGTTTCCGGCTCCCAAGCGCCATGGACAATCGCCCACTTCGTTTCGACGAATACATGGAGATGACCCACCAGCGCCTCTATGTCAGTGCCACCCCCGCCCGGTTTGAAATCGAAAACAGCCGGACCGGCCTGAGCGGTTTCATTCCTCCCCGAAAGAAGCGATTGGGAGAGGAGGAAACCACCCCTGCCCGGCTGCCTCGCATCTCCGGAAGCCACCAGTCCGTCGAGGACTTCGATGTCACCATCCCGGGCCGTGATCTGATCGTCGAACAAATCATCCGTCCGACCGGACTCCTCGATCCCACCATCGAACTTCGCCCACTTAAAGGTCAGATCGACGAAACCATCGATCTCTGCCGGGAACGCATCGAGCAGGAAGAACGCGTGCTCGTCACGACCCTCACCAAACGCACCGCGGAAGATCTCACGGATTACTTGCGGAATGTCGGCCTCCGCGTCCGTTATCTGCATAGCGAGATCGATGCCATTGAACGCGTTGAAATCCTCCGGGCGCTTCGAGCAGCCGAGTTCGACATCCTCGTGGGAATCAATCTACTCCGCGAAGGACTGGACCTTCCCGAAGTCAGCCTCGTCTGCATCCTCGATGCCGACAAGGAAGGCTACTTGAGAAGCGAAACTTCACTCATCCAAACCGCCGGCCGGGCAGCTCGACACGTCAACGGGCACGTCGTCCTTTTCGCCGATCAGGTCACCCAAAGCATGCAGCGGCTCATCAATGTCTCGACCTATCGCCGGCAGAAACAGAAGGAATACAACGAAAAGCACGGAATTACCCCGCAGAGCGTCCGGCGTGCCGTCCAGCAGAGTCTCCAAACGTTCGTCAAAGGCCAGAAGGTCGCCAGCTCCGTCGTCCAAGAATCCGGTCAGGACTTCGACGTCCTCCAGGTCCTTCGCGAGTTGAAGGAGGAAATGCGGGAGGCCGCTTCCGCCCTCGAATTTGAGCGCGCCGCCCTTTTGCGTGACCAGATCACCGAACTCGAGAAGCGGGCGGGCATCACCACGGGCGATTCAGCACCAGACAAGACCAAGGGAAAACGCCGAAAGGTTAAATATTCGTAGCAGCCAGATCAACCGCAGGGGCCGAGCTCACGGTTTGCTATTTCTATAATATCCATTAAGATCAAGACGATGTACGACGCCCGAATCGACGACCTCGCACGCCAGCTCGTCCGCTACTCCACTAACATCAAGCGCGGCGAACGCGTCTTGATCGAAGCCTTCGATGTTCCCGACCACATCGCGATCGCTCTCGTCCGGGCTGTCCGAATGGCCGGAGGCGTTCCTTTCGTCAACCTTCACCACGCCCGGATCAGCCGCGAACTCGGACTCAGAGCCACCGAGGAACAATACGACATCGTCTCTAAACTCGCGCACGCGCAAATGAAGGAGATGCAGGCCTACATCGCCGTCCGCGGATCCCTCAACGTCAACGAACTCTCCGACGTCCCGGCTTCGAACATGAAGCTCATCGCTTCGAAGATGCGCCCCACCCTGAACCACCGGGTCAACCACACGAAATGGTGCGTCCTTCGCTGGCCCACCGCGGCCATGGCTCAACAGGCCATGATGAGCACCGAGGCCTTCGAAGATTTCTACTTCCGCGTCTGCTTGCTCGACTACAAGAGCTTGCTCCCGGCCATGCGCGCCCTGAAGCGCTTCATGGACAAGGCCAGCGAGGTCCACATCCTCGGACCCGGAACCGATCTCCGGTTCAGCCTGGAGGGCCAGGAGTCCATCGTCTGTGGCGGCACCCACAACATCCCGGACGGCGAGGTCTTTACCTCCCCCATCCGCGAATCCGTGGAGGGATACCTGACCTACAACGCGCCCACTATCTATCAGGGCATCGCCTTCGACAACGTCCACCTCGAATTCGAAGAAGGACGCATCGTCAATGCCACCAGTAACAACACCAAGGCGCTCAATAAAATCTTCGACTCCGACGAAGGTGCCCGCTACATCGGAGAGTTCGCGATTGCCTTCAACAACGAGATCCAAGAGCCGATGCGCGACATCCTCTTCGATGAGAAAATCGGAGGTTCGTTCCACTTCACTCCGGGCCAGGCCTACGAGGGCGCGGCGGACAACGGAAACCGCAGCCAGGTCCACTGGGACATGGTCCAGATCCAACGCAAAGACTACGGCGGAGGTGAGATCTACTTCGACGGCAAGCTGATCCGCAAAGACGGACTCTTCGTCCCAAAGAGCCTCCTTCCGCTCAATCCTGCTTGAGAGACGCCTCCCCGGCTTGCATTGGGCGCCGGCCTCCCGATGTTCTCGATCCGTGACTTGGATGGGATTTTTGACCATCGGCGCCGGTGGATTCCTTGGCGCCATCGCGCGCTATGGCGTCGTTGTCTTTTCCGACCGCTTTCGTGGCGATCACGTTTTTCCCTTGGGGGTCCTCTTGGCGAACGTCGCTGGTTGCTTCGCCATCGGGATCCTTGGCGGTTTGATCTCAGCCCAACGCCTTCTGCCTCCCGGCCTTGACCGGTTCCTCATCACCGGCTTCCTCGGCAGCTTCACGACCTTCTCCACCTTCGGATTCAACACGTTCGAACTGATCCGCCAGGGATCCTGGGGATGGGCCGTCCTGAATGTCGGCGCCAGCCTTGGTTTGGGCCTGGCCGCCGTCGTCGCCGGCTTCGCCGCAGGAAGCTGCCGGGCGTGGGACCCTTCCTAAAAACCGCCGTTTTGACCGAAAAGCGCTTTTCTCTCCCCGGAGATCATCGAAGGGTCACACGATGAGCGGAAGCACAAAATGGACGGTCGAGCGGGCCATGGCCGAGCCCCCTCCGCGGCTCCATCCCCTCGGCGGCTGTGACCTCAACACCCTTCTGGCCCACCTGCAGCTGAATTCGGGTTTTTCGACGCGCACCAGGACGCAACGCATCCTCTCGTGCGCCGCTGTCGGAGCCCGAGAGTTCTTCACGATCATCGAGAAGCTCCGCTGGACCGACCGGCTCGAAAACTACGAACTCCCCCAGCCACCCACCTTCATCGTCGGCCATTGGCGAAGTGGCACAACGCATCTCCACAACCTCCTCAGCAAGGACCCGCAGTTCCGCTTCATCGATTTCGGCCAGACGGCCATGCCTCACAATATTCTGGGGAACAACGTCAATCTGGCTCGAAAGATCATCGCCAGTGTCCTTCCCAAGAAGCGCGGCTACGACAATGTCGAGCTCACCATCGATTCTCCTCAGGAGGAGGAAATGGCGCTGGGCAGCCTCAGCCCGCTCGGCTACTACACCGTCTACTACTTCCCTCAGAGCATGAAGCGGCACTTCGACCGCACCGTGTTCTTCGAAGGCGTCACGCCCGGCGAAATCGAAGACTTCCGTCAGGCTTACCGCACCCTGGTCAAGAAGCTCAGTATCGCCTACGAAGGCCGCCCGCTCCTCTTCAAGAACCCTCCCTCAACTGCGAGGCTCACGCTTCTCAAACAACTTTTCCCCAAAGCGCGCTTCATTTACATCCACCGCAACCCATTCGAAGTCTTCGCCTCCAGCCTAAACCGCTACTACCGCCTGATGCAGGCCTTCGCCTGGCAGGAGTTCTCCGACGTGGATTTCGAGGAGATGGTTTTCTACAAATACCGACGCTTGCTCGGTGCCTACCTCGAGCAGCGCAAAAAGATCCCGGGCCACGAGATCGTCGAAACCTCTTACGACGCGGTCACTGAGCGGCCCATGGAAGAAATCGGCCGCCTCTACGATGCGCTCCGGATCCCCGGCAAAGAGGAAGCTCTCCAAGCCATCGGGCCCTACGCCGAAAGCAAACGCGACTACCAGCGCAACGTGCACCATCTCAAACGCCAAATCTACGAGCGAATCCTCGACGAGTGGAAGTTCTCTCTCGAGGAGTGGCCCCACGAATTGCCCGGTCATATCCAACTCGTCGACTGAGCCAAGACCCCGCGTCTTGCAACGCTCATTCTAGCTTTTTCAACTTGTCATTTAAAGAATGGCGAGTCTCGTTTAAGTAGATTCGCCGGGGTTGGGTATCCACCTTGCCTCCCGAAGCGAACCCCCTTCGGAATGGCTGCTCACCTCATCGCTCCGGCCCGCCTCCGAACCTGGACGGCCCACCTCCCTTACCGGAATTTATGGCCCCTCGTCATCGACTACTCCTGCGTGGCGGCTCTGCACGGGACGGCGATCTACATTTGGACTCATCTGGACACCTGGGGTTGGTCGCGCTGGTGGCTGCTACCCCTCTCAGCGGCAACGATCGTCCTCACGGGATGCTTGATCCATCGCATCGGCTTGATGGGCCACGAAGCCTCCCACTACCTCCTTTTCCGTGACCGGCGCCTCAATGATCTGATGGCGGAACTTCTCTGCTTTTTTCCCCTGTGGAGCAGCTTGGCCCGTTACCGTGCCAAGCACCTCGGACACCACCTCTACCCCAATCAGGCGCAAAAAGACCCGAATCTGGCCGGCGAGAAGGCCGAAAAGCTTTGGGCCCGCTTCCCAATGCCGAAGCCCTCCTTCATCTACCATTACTACCTCAAATTTTTCTGGCCCCCTTTCGTCTTCCGAAACCTCTACGACCTCCTCCGCGTTCTCTCCATTGGCGAGGGGTTCGCACCCGTCGACCCCGATTCGGAAATCCGGAAACCGCTCCGAGATCCAAAAACGCCTGGTCTGACCCGCTCCGCCACCCTTTGGGGGGTTCTTTATCTGGCCGCTCTTATCGGACTCATCTACGCCACGGAAGCTACCGGCATCGCTTGGCTCGTCATCGCCGGCCCTGTCGGATTCTACGCGCTCGCGACCTTGATCTGGGCGCGCATGCCGGAAAGCTATTTCAATCAAGTGCCGGCAAAGCTGAACTACGACCCCAAGTTCGGCGGTTGGGTTCGGATGACTTTTTATTCCTCGATCTTTTTTGCCATCAGCTGGGTTCGCCACTTCGCCGGATTCGACCTGGCTCCTTTCTATCTCCTTTTCTGGATCTTCCCTCTCATCTATGTCTTCCCCTACCTGATGCTGCTGCGTGAAATTTATCAGCATGCGAACCTGGGTACGGGTGATCTCGATAACTCCAGGATCATTCACTCAGATCCTTTTACCCGCTGGGCAGTCCTGGGATACGGGAATGACTTCCATCTCGTTCACCACCTCTATCCAAACATTCCCCATTACCGGCTGCGGGAAGTGCATGGGAACTTGGCGGAAGCATCCCCCGATTACCGGGACCAGTGCGAGGTCGTGAGAGGAATGTTCAAAGGGACGGCGGAAGAAGCTGCGCTCTTGGACGCGCTGGAAGCCGAGAGGCACCCGGCGACGACCGTCAAAAATTGAGAGGAGAAAAACCCTGGATGGGGTCCCGTGCAGCAGCCGGGAACAGCCTTCGCGCCAAAGCCCTGGCGCATTCCGACACAGCTACCTCCCCGAATCGTCCCCCTGCTCTCCGGCAGCTACGGAAGCGGGGTGAAGCAAAAAGGTCGAGGCCACCCTTCGCGATAGCCACTTCACAGAAGAACTGGGCAATTCAAAACGGATCCCACCACGGAACTCGATCTCAATTTGCTCGAGTCGCCTCTGGCGCAGCGGCGTTTGACTGGGAGATTGTCAGTTGCTCCCGGTCTGACTTCAAGTCGATGAGGTCGATGAGGATGGCCAAGCCTTCTCGCTTCACAGCCCTAAATCCGTGAGGTGGTTCGAGCGCTTTCTCCTCCTCCGTCTTTTCCCGACGCCCTTCCATCATCATGCCGCTGAGTTCCTGATCAGTGACGTCCGAGAGAAGGCGCAGCTTCGGTTCATCCACCCAATCAAGGGTGAGACTGTAAACCTCGAAAAGCCCTTCTTCTTCCTTTTTGAGTTTCGCGTAATGCGATTTCAACTCCTCCCTCCGCTGTTCCTCGCGAGCGTCCTGCTCGTCCATCTCCCGTTTGCGGGCCTCTTTGTTCAATGAAATACGGTTCTTTTCCCGCCTTTCCTCAAACCTCGCCTTCTCTTCGAGAATCCATTGAAAATCCGCACTGTCGTCGATCCGTTTCTTGGAGCGCGCCGCGAGGGTATCGACAGGAAGTGGTTTCTCCTCGAAAAGCGCGAAATTCTGACGAGGAATTTCGTCGTAGGGAAGAGGATTTTTGAGCGCTGACTCGCCGTGATCCATCGCATCCGTGATGGACGGCAGATTCAAATCGGGGATCACCCCCTTTTTCTGCGTCGATCCCCCCGAGATTCGGTAAAACTTCTGAATCGTCAGCTTGAGAGCACCAGCTTGTTGGGCCGCTCCCGGCAGTTGAAGGATCGAAAACGGCGAAAGCGTCACTGGCAGAAGCTGCTGAACCGTCCCCTTACCAAAGGTCGAACCCTCCCCAACGATCAGCGCGCGATTGTAGTCCTGCAGAGCCGCCGCCAAAATCTCGCTGGCGGAGGCGCTGGAACGGCTCGTCAACACGACCATCGGCCCTTCATAGACCGGGGCCGCCGAGCGGGAGCGTTTCACATCGATGTTATCCCGGCTATCCTTCGCCAAAACCACCGGTCCCTGGGGAATGAAAAGCCCGGTAAGGTTGATCGCCTCCTCCAGTGAGCCGCCGCCGTTGGCCCGGAGATCCAGGATCAACCCGTCGATCCCTTCCGCCGTCAGGCGCTCCAGCAGGCGCTTCGTGTCGCGGGTCACGCTCGTTTGACCCGTGTCCATGTCACTGTAAAACGATGGGAGGTCAATCCAGCCCAGCTTCATGGCCTCTCCATCCGCGCCCTTGGTCTCGATCAGTTCGGCCCGAGCCAAACTCTCCTTTAAATCAACCTTGTTGCGCCGGATCTGAATCACCTGCGTGGCCGAAGGATCCGAACCATTCGGAATGATCTTGAGCCGCACGATCGAGCCCCGCTTTCCCCGAATCAGATCGACCACTTTCTGCAGCTTCATGTGCATGATGTCGGCCAACTCTCCATTCTGACCCTGGCCAACCGCCACGATCTGATCGCCGACCTGCAATTCACCTGCTTTGTGAGCCGGCCCGTTGACCACCAGCCCTTTGATCTCGGCGTAGCCTGAATCCGTCATGCTCAGAAGGGCCCCGATTCCCTCCAACGATTTCTGCATGGAGACCCGAAAATTGTCATATTCCGACTGCGTGAAATACTCGGAGTGTGGGTCATAGGCGTGCGAGAGCGATTTTAAGTAGAACCCGGCAATGTCCTCGTCCGTGTTCTCGCCCAGTGATTCCAGAATCCGGTCATACCGGTCCAGCACCAACTCCGGGGGCGTTTTGTCGAACGTCTCTCTCTCCTCACCATCCTCACCGGGCTGCTCCGCCGCCTCCTGCCGCAAAACTTCCTGGAGCAGCTCTCCCTCGATCATGTTCCGCCAAAGCGCGTCCGACTCAGCCGGAGTCGCGGGCCACGGCTTGTCTTTCCGGCTGATCTCCGTCGTCCGGTCGGAGTTAAAAGTGAATTTCTCTTCCTTCACGAGGACTTTCACCCATTTCACCCGCTCCATCACCCGGTGCTGGTAGATCCCGTAGATCTCCATCGCCGGTGAGATGTCCCCAACCATCAGCAGATTGTCGAGCGTCTTCTCATACTTCGCCCGGAAGTAATCGACGTCGCTCTCCAGGAAATACAGTCGCCCCATGTCGAGGAAATCGAGGTAGTTTTGAAGCAGCTCCGCCGAAACCGAGTCGTCCAGGCGCTGGTCGTTGTAATGCTCATTTTGCAGGAGGTTTGCCACCCGGACGGCGACTTGGCCGTGGTCCGAGGCGGGTGAACATCCAATGAAGGCGCCGAGAAGAGCGAGGGTGGCTAGAGCTCTCCGAAACAAGGGGGTCCGAGACATGATCGCGATTCGATGGGGGTTGAGCAGCGTGCGGTTTGGCCCGGTCTGGAGCAAACTACCTGACATCAGGGCGTTCGGGTAGAGTGCCACAACCGCATGCCTTTGACACGCAATTTCCTTTTGAAATTCGACCACCGTCAACGACGGGATTTGTAAACAATTCCTTTCGAATGGTTTTCTCCCTCGACACATTCACCGGCGGTTTCACCATGACGAACGGCTACCTCCTCGTCACGGATGCCGGCCAGTCCATCGTGATTGACGCTCCAGAGGGCATGGCCGCATGGATCGCCGACCGGGGCGTTTCTCCCGAAGTTTTGATCCTCACGCACGCCCATTTCGACCACGTCGTCGATGCGGCGGCCATCCGGGAAGCTCACGATTGCCCGGTCTGGGCCCACTCTCCTTTCGACCCGGCTCTCGCCCTCGTCGACCTGCTCAAATCCATGGGGTTGCCCTCGGAAATCCCCCCCTATGCCGTCGATGAAATCCTCGAGGGGCAGGATCGGCTCACCGCTGGAGGCCTCGATTTTCGACTACTCCACGTCCCCGGGCATTCGCCCGACAGCCTCTGTCTGAGTCCCGCTGCCACCCTCCGTTCGAGTGAAGCCATCCTTTTGGCCGGTGACGTCCTCTTTCATCGAGGCATCGGCCGCACCGACTTCCCTCACAGCGATCACGATCAACTCCTCCGCGGGATCCGTGAAAAAGTTTTGACCCTCCCGGACGAAACGGAGGTCTATCCCGGCCACGGTCCGCCGACGACGATCCGGGAGGAGAAAAGAGAGAATCCGTTCCTCTCGTAAAGGCCAGGCAAACTTGGGTTGCCAGACGGATTCCGATGAAATGGTGCTCTGCTCGAACCCGCCACGGGCCGGTTCGATGCAGTCAGGCTGAACCGAACGTGCAGCCAGTGCCCACAGCGTGTGGGCTCGCTACTAAGGCCGCGCCGCTCAAGGACACGACATCCAGGGCAAACCGTCCCGGCGCCGGACCGCTAAAACGGTATGTCGTCTTCTCCATCCGTGGAAGCAGCAGACGAAGACTGCGGCGGCGGACTCGCGGCCGAATGGAAGTCTGGCTCCTGCTCCGCATACCGTTGGGACCCGCCACCTTCTCCGCCTCGAGGAGCTCCGAGAAACTGCAGGTTTTCCGCCACGACCTTCAGCTTTGAACGGTTTTGGCCCGTCTGTTTGTCTTGCCACTGATCCATCTGCAGCCTGCCCTCCACGAACACTGGCCGCCCCTTCGAGAGATACTGCTGGGCCAGCTCCGCGGTTCGACCCCAGAGGGTGACGTCCACGAAAGTCGTCTCCTCCTGCCGTTCTCCGCCTTCACCCGCGGTGAATTGGCGATTGACCGCTACCCCGATGTCCGCCACGGCGGTTCCCTTGGGCGTGTATCGAACCTCAGGATCCCGGGTGAGGTTCCCAATCAACATGACCTTGTTCAAGGAAGCCATGAACCCACCCTAGCGCGGCACGGCTGGCGCGCCACTCATTTTGTCGTTCCGTTAGATTCGAACGCTCAATTCTGCCGGAGATACTGCTGCAGGTAGATATCCCCGTTCAGCTTGAGCCGTTGCTCGACTTTTTCGATCGCCGACGGCGTGGCTTCAAAGAAGTAGTTCACGTAATATCCCCCCGCCTGGTGCCGCGCATTGTAGGCGAAGTCGCGCTTACCAAGCTTGTCAATCTTGTCGAGCTTGACCCCTTCTTCTTCCATCTCCCGCCCAACGGCGCTGATCATCTCGTCGATCCCATCTTCGCCCCGGCTGTTCAGCACGATCAAGGCCTCATATCTCTTCAGTTCGTCGCTCATTTCGTTTCTGGTTCCTCCGGCGCTGATAATGACTTGGTCGAGTCCCCCTCCGGCGCCGATTCGCTGGACGACCCTTTAAACTTCGGTTTCGATCCCGATCCATTGAACCGGTTCATCGCGGCCGAAACTCCGTCGCTCAGCAAACACTCGAGCGCGGCCTCGGCATCCGCTAACGCCATCTCGAGCGCTTCTCGTTCTCCCTCGTCAAATTGACCGAGAACGTGGTCCGCCGCATCTCGCCCTTTCTCTTGACGGCCAATCCCGACCTTCAACCGACAAAACCCGTCCGTGCCCAGCTCGGAGATCATGGACCGGATCCCGTTGTGTCCGCCCGCAGAACCCGAGGGACGAATTCGCAACCGCCCCACCGGAAGGTCCAAATCATCGTGGACCACGCAAATCTCATGCGGCGCGACACGGTAGAACCGGCTGAGCAGCGAAACCGGACGTCCGCTGAGGTTCATGAAACTCTGGGGCTTCATGAAAAAGCGCGATCCTTCCTTCGCCACCTTGCAGTCCCACCTTCTCTCGTGCTGCCAGTCCAGGCCGTGGGCAGCCGCATACCGGTCGAGGACCATGAAACCCACGTTGTGACGGGTTGCCACATAGCGGGAACCGGGGTTACCCAAACCCACCACGAGGCGGGTCCCATGGCTCTCCGATTCCGTGGACAAAGTTTTATTCGGATGAAGCCGACGCCGCCTTCGCCGTCCGCGTCTCGACGACCAACGCGATGACGACCTTTTGCCCGAGCGTGGGGCGAACTCCCACGGGGTATGAAACATCACCGACGTGCAGTGCCTCGCCCACATCCATGTGGGAAACGTCGAATTCCAAGGTTTCAGGCAAGTCCTTCGGCAAGCATGTGATCTCCATCTGGTGTAGCTGGTGCTCGAGCAAGCCGCCTTGCTTCACGCCCGCAGGTTCTCCGTTGAGATGAACCGGAAGCGTCGCCCGGAGCTCGGCATCCTCGCGAACCGCCTGAAAATCGACGTGGGTGACCGCCCCGCTCAATGTGTCGTGTTGGACCGCTTGAATGAGCACCAGCTTTTTTGGATCCTTGGCCCCGTGAACCTCCAGGTCGACCAGCACGTTCTCGCTGGACGCCTCGTGCAGCAGATCGCTGATCTCCTTCAAATTCACCTTGACCGGGTAATTCCGCTGACCTCCGCCATAAATCACACCCGGAATGATTCCAGCCCGGCGCAGTTTTTTGGCGACCGGCGTGCCCGTCTCTTCCCGTATCTCAGCACGCAACTTGAACTTCTGTGACATTGCCTATTCTCCCTAACGAATCTCTGCTATCTCCCCCGACCGCTTCGGGTGAAGGGCGCAGATTCTATTCCGCGCTCCCGTGGATGTCAAAGAGAGAAGTTACCGACCGGTTCTCGTGGATCCGCCGAATGCCTTCCCCCAGGAGTCCAGCCACCGAGACGGGGGTCACCCGCTCGCCAGACGCATACGGCGTGCTGTTCGTACAAATCAACTCCTCGACTTCGGACTCCAGCAGACGCTTGCGGCCCATATCCCCCAGAATCGCATGGGAAACCGCCGCCCGGACGCTCGTCGCCCCATGCTTTTTCAGCAGGGACGCCGCCATCTGGATCGTTCCGAACGTCTCCGTCATGTCGTCGACGATGATGGCGTTCTTGCCTTCCACCTCCCCGATCAAATCCATCGCTTCGACTTCGGTGGCACTGACTCGGTTTTTCGCCACGATCGCCATCGGAGCCTCGAGGGCCTGTGCGTAGGCATAGGTCATCTTCATGTTTCCCACGTCCGGCGAGACGACCACCCAGTTGTCCGATTGGAAACCCTGCTCCTTCATGTGGGCGAACAGCACCGGCATCCCGTAAAGATGATCCACCGGGATGTCGAAAAAGCCCTGAATCTGTCCAGCGTGAAGATCCATCGTCAATACACGGTGTATCCCGGACGCCACCAGCAGATTTGCCACGAGCTTGGCCGTGATCGGAACTCGTGGCTGATCTTTCCGGTCCTGGCGCGCATAACCGAAAAACGGCATGACCGCCGTGATGCGCTCCGCGCTCGCCCTCCGGGCCGCATCCACCATGATCAACAACTCCATCAAGTTGTGATTCGTCGGCGGACACGTCGGCTGAACGATGAAAACGTCACAGCCACGGATGTTCTCGTTCACCTTCACGAAGGTCTCGCCATCCGGAAAGGTCGTAACCAGAACATCCGTCCGCTCCGTCCCCAGATAGTGACAGATGGCGTCGCACAACTTCGGATGAGCCGTGCCGCTGAGAATTTTCAAAGAATGCCGCGATTGAACCATCGTCGAATTCCCGGGGCTCCCGGACTCGCCGCATCGAAGATGAGAATCCGGTCCCTGGCAAATGACTATGTGACAATTTTGCCCCCCGCCGGGCCCCCACCCTGTCCAGCCCGCGTCGTCAGAGCCGTTTCCCAAGCCGAGGTCAATGCCGACCTCTCCTCCGCCGTCCGCGCCCTCTTCAATCCGCGACGGTAAGTCCGCCGAATCGACCTCACCGGATATTTCTCGCGAGCCTGGAGCCGCATCAGCTCACGGTGAAGTTCCGTGACCTCCGGATGAAATCCCAAGAGCCGTTCATACTCCCCAATCGCCTCCTCCCAGCGCTCTTCGCGCTCGTAAAAGCGCGCCAGTCGCAGATCCAGCGCCGGCCGCTCCCCTCGATGTGTCCCCGTCCCGAAAAGCGCATCCACCAGCCACGCCACGGGTCGAAGCAATTCCGGCAGAGCCAGAATGGCGGCCAGCCCAACCAGCGGAATCGACAACAAAAAGCCGCCCGGGCTGCTTCGCGAAAACACCACCGCCCCCGTGGCCAAAAGCACGACCGCGACCCACCTCAGCGCCACTTTCCATGGCCGATCCGCGAAGACATCCATCTCCGGTCCCAGAATTCCTTCACGGTTGCTCCAACGGAACCATTCCGCGGCCACCCGTCAGCTTGCGGAGATTGGCCCGGTAGGCCGCGGGATCGCCGACAGTGTGCTCGATCTCCAGAGGGCGCCCGACGATGATCCCAATGCTCCCGCTGTACTGCTTGAGATAGCCGGAAACCGATTTGTCGATGATCACCCGCCGATACTTTTTCTGGGACGAAGCGTGCATCAACCGCATCACGCCGTCATTGGTCCGGTAGGCGAAGCCCACGTGCGAACAGAAGCCGCCCTGGTGCCGCGTCACGATGCCCAGGATATCTCCGTTCTTCAGCTTCGGTTCAACCGCCGCCACCCGGTCTTCCGGCAAATAGTAAACCGGCAGCCGGCTCACCGCCTTTTCGATCGCCGCCATGGGCTCACGCAATCCCGGGTTCTCGCGCAGATACCGGTAACTCTTCCAGAGAATCGTCATTTCTTGGCACTTCCGCCCGGTGATCTTGCGCGCCCCGCCAAGATCGCGGGTGATGTCTTGGATCGTCCCACGAGCCACGTTGTCGAAATACCATTCCGCGAGGTAATGGATGCGCTCCAGATACCGGCCGGTGCACTGGCCGCCCCGGTAGCGTGTCCACTGGATCTCGCTCAGCAAGTTCTCCGGCTCGTAACTCGGCTTCGGCTGCGCAATCATTCGCGACAGACCCAGACTGATCTCGAAAAAAGTCCAGCAGTCCAAACCGGTGAAGTTGGCCGACGGAGCTTCGATCCGATCGTCGATCTCGAGGGTGAAACTCTTGTAGGGCAAGCCGTGTAGCTCCCGCCCGAACTTCGCCATCCTCTCGCCAATCGGAAGCTCCGCCCATCCTTCACGGAGCGCCTTCGCGACGATCGAATGAAACCGTGATTCTCCAACAAAGCGGCGGGCCATCGGCAAGGCTGATGCCCATCCCGTCGCTGGGACCACGGCCAGGCCTGCTAGCAGACCAGAGCATTGGGCAAACTTTCGGCGTTTCATGGGTGATTCGTTGGGTTTGCGGCCGCGGGCGGGCCACACCAGTTAGTGGACGGGTGGCTTCCTCGTCTATTCGGCGTCCTGGCGGCGAGTGAAGACCCACCGGTCTCCCTCTGAAAGCTCCGGGTCGAAGGCGTAGCCCATGCCGTCGAATGCACGGAGCGCCTCCAGGTCTTCGACGCGGTTGCGAACCAGATAATCAGCCATGGCACCACGGGCTTGCTTCCCGAAAATCGTGATGAAGCGAAACGTCCCATTCTTCCAGTCCTTGAACATCGGAGTGATGACCTCCGCCCCCAACGCATCCAAGTCGATGGCCTGGGAATACTCCTTCGAGGCCAAATTCACCAAGACCCGCGTTCCGGAACCCTCCACGTCCTCCTCCAGCTTCGCGGTCAGGCGCTCCCGCCAAAACTCATACAGATCTTTTCCACTGGAGTTTGCCAGTGGCGTGCCCATTTCCAGCCGGTAAGGTTGAATCAAATCCATCGGCTTCAGCAGCCCGAAGAGACCCGACAAAATCCTCAGATGACTCTGGGCGTATCTGAAATCGTCCTCCTCGAAACTCTCCAGCGCGAAGCCGTTGTAGACATCGCCCTTGAACGCCAGCAGGGCGGCACGGGCATTGTCCAAAGAGAAGGGAGTGTGCCAGTCCCGGTAACGCTGCGCGTTTAGCGCCGCCAACTTCGGACTGATTTCCATGAGCACCTCGAGCTCGGGTTCCCCATAGCCGCGAAGCGACTGAATCAACTCGTCGGCCTCACTCAAAAAATCGGGCTGGCTGTGAATCTCCGTCAGCAACGGGCCATCGAAATCCAAAGTCTTCGCCGGGGAAAGAATCGCCAACATCGCCATCTCTTCTACAGCCGCGCGGCCCTGACTTCAACACCAACCGCCGCTACCAGCGCTCATCCACGCATTCACTACGCCCGTCATCGAGACCGGATCGGTGCGCGTTTGAGCCGCGGCGAGGGACCGTGGGGCTTCGTCTTGCTCGATCGGCGGGAGTCGGCGGTGCAGGGTCGATGCATCCGGCCCGCCCCTTCGCACAGAGGGCACTGCACAACGCCTTCCGTCGACTCCGCAGCGAAGCGAAAACGTGCCCCCGGGGCCGCTAGAGCAACCCCGGGGACGGCGTCCCCAACTCAACTCGTTCAGGAGCTTGACAAGAAGGCCAAGTGCCCTGAACGCTCCAAATATTATCTCTTTTACAGTATTTGCAATTCATCCCATGAAATTTTTGCAGCGCCGAGAGATTTTTCCCCAGGTCTGGCTAAACTGATTATTAAGTTAACCGAGTCATTTTGCTTGGATTCCTCCTCTGCCACCCTAAATTCTGCACCGCCATGCACGCTCACTTATCCACCTTTTCCGCCGCGGTCGGACTTTTCCTCGCTTTCTCCATCGGCTCGTCCGCTGCCCCTCGCGGCACCATTGGTGCCGTCTCGCTGATTCCGGATGAAATGCACGGTCACGAGTTCGCTGGCGGCATTCGCTACGATCGGACACAGTTGACCGCCACCCACGCCGATTTCGCCCCGGGGAGCACGCTCGAGATCGTGAACCTCGCGAATGGGCGCCGAATCATCGTCACCGTCATCGCCCGTCATGCCGTCCAGGGTGAAGTTGCCGGACTTTCGCGCGCAGGGGCACAACGTCTCGGGATGCTGCCCAGCGGCAAGGGAGTCGTCCGCGTGATTCTCAAAGAAGGCGCCAAGTCATCGCCCAGAGTCGCCGTCGATCCATCCAGGGCCGGCCAGCTCACGCCCGTTTCCGCCGATACCTTCCGAGCTCCCGCCCCGGTAGCGGCCAGCGAACCTCCGGCCGATCACCGCTTCCGGCTCCAGTTTGGCGCTTTCCAAGACCCGCTCAACGCCCAAAACCTCCAGCAAGTGCTCGACGCCCGGGGCATCGGCGCGTCCATCCAAACGGGCTCTGGCACCTCGCTGCATCGCGTCGTCAGCACCACAGCCTATCCCAGCTTTGAACTCGCGCGCCAGAAAGCCATACGCCTCTTTCGCGACGACATGCTCGCGCAACCCGCGTCGGTCATCGGCGGAGCAGAGGGAGGAATCGTCAGCGAGGAGAGGTTGCCCTAGAACACTCGAAGATCGGCTCCCCCGTTAACGGACTTCAACCAGGCGCCTTGTCCTGAAGCCGGTGGCGCTCAGCGCAGGCGGTAGTAGCCGTCGGGATTGTGGAGCCACCAGCGGTCGTGAGGCAGGATCCGGGGCAGGAATGCCGTCGGTTGGCCCTTGTCGTCGGCCGTGTGAACCAAACCGTTTTCATCCAGCCTCGCTGGCGGGTAGTCGCCGTTGGTGAGCAGGACGCTCCCTTGCGCTGCCTTCGGTTTCTCGGCGTCCGGATTTTTGACGAGCGAGGTCTCTCGGATTTCCTCGACGACTCCGTCAATCCAATTCAATTCCACCGCCCGGGTCGCGAATTCGTCCCAATCCCCGGTCGACTCGGCCTCATACATCCGGTCCACGAACTCCTCCAGCGTCAGCCCGAACCGTTTCGCCACCGGCTCCGCCAGCCGAACCCACCACTCCTCGGTCTCCTCCAGACTCTCCCGCTGCTGCGTCACGTTTCCGCCAATGAACCCACTCAGCTGATGGTGCAGTAAGATCGCATTCGGGTAGGCGTAAGATTCATCGGCCATCGCGGCAATCACCGCCGCCATGCTCGCCGCGTACGATTTCACCACGACGATGACCGGCGCCTCGCTGCTCTCCATCGCCTTCAGGATGCGATATCCGGCCATGACCGATCCGCCAGGTGAGGCGTCGATGACGATGAAGATCGGGTGGCCCTGACCCTTGTTATTGAAGTAATTCAGCCGCTCCGAAATGCGTGTCGCTGTCGTCATGGAAATCACCCCGTTCAGGGCGATTCGCCGGTCGCTGATGGTCAGAACCCCATCCTTCAGCGGTTTCTCCAAGTAGACCGGTTTCCTGTCCGCATAATCGGCTCGTTCGTCCTCTTTCTCTTTCCGCTCGATCTCGTATCGGAGCTCGGCGACCGAAGCCTTCATTTCTTCCTCCAGCGCTCTCAGATTCTGAATGCGCTGATCTGTCTGCGCTTTGCTGATGCTGGCTTCGAGTTGGGCTTTTTCGAGCTGGGCCTTCAGCTCCGCCACCTCGTCAAAGGTGCCGAGTGCATTCGCCGAAGCCTCCAGCAGCGTCTTCCGGCGCTCGACTTCCGCCTTGGCCTCGGCCAGGTCCTGCTGCAGCTCGGCCTCTTTAATGGCGTTGCGGGCCTGGAGGATGTCCCTCTCCACTTGAAGGCGTTTCAGTTCCGCCTTGGCCGCCTCCAATTCTGGATCTTCCGAAGCTTCCTCTCCCGAGGCGTCACCTCCAGCGTTGTCCTCCTCATCGCCCTTCCTTTCCGCTGCGTCCGCTCCGGTTGCCAGCTTCGCCGCCGAGTCGCCGCCTGCATCCTCTTCCGAATCCGGCGCTTCGACGAGCACCTCTTCCAGTTCAACAGCGGGCTGTTCTTCTGCGTCGAGGACGACAGTGGAAGCGAACCCAAAGGACAAAATGAGACAAGGGAGGAACCGTTTCATATTTTGGCTGGTAGAAAACTCAAAGTTATCGCAAAAAGCAAGCAGCGTTTACTTTCGATTAGCATCCGTTGGCAAGGGCCCGTCGAGCCCGCCGTCAGGTAAAATGCTGCGCCAGCCCTTAGCTTCCTTCGCCGCCCGCCCGAAGAATGACTCGAAGTTCTCCCTCTCCGAGGTCGAAGCGCTCAACTCGACGAAGGACGGCCTGAACGCCTTCCGCATCGTTGCTGACCCGGAACACGTGCAGATCTCTGAACATGTTGAAGAATCCCTCCGGCACGTCTCGGCCTGGGACTTCCACTGCTTGAAGCATGAGCTGCCACTGGTTGGTTTCCGAACGCGCCGGGACCATCACGAAGGTTCCGTTGAGATACCGGAAGCCACCTCCCAGCTTCCGAAGCGGTTGACTCGTCTCAATCTCGATGCCGGCCGGTGTGATCGCTCTGACCCGGCTGGTCGTCCGCATCGACTCCAACAACTCCTGACTCACGATCATTGCGTTTAGCTCCTCGACATCGAATCGCTCCGAAAGACCTTGCCCGTCCGCCGGCATCGACGCCAAACGCTCCAGCTTGGCCCCAACCCCACTGAGCAGCTCCGGGGACGGAGAGATTTCGGTAAACTCACGCGGATCAGGGTCAGTGAATTCCGCAATGGCTCGGTTCTGCATCACGCCAGTCAGCACGGTGCAGGTCGCCAGCGACGTGAAGACGATTGCAACCACAACGGGAATCAAACAACCCGTCCAAGGGGGTTCATCTGCGGCATGGTCCTTCATCGGCTATCAATTGAGTTGGCATCGGCATCGGGAAGGAACTTCACCTGCCAGCTAATTTTTATAAAAACAACCATTTGCGGCCGTCAGCATAAAATTTATCTTGCGGAGAGCCGCAGAATCTTGATATTTTCACAAACTTTCTTGCCCGGCTCTTGCCTCTACCATACGAAGATCACAACTCCTCCCGGCGATCCGCCATGAAATCATCTCTTTTCATTTCCGCCCTCTCCATCCTCGTTGCTGCCTGCTTCGCACCGGCCTCTGCTCTTGGCCAGGAATTTAAGATCCAGTTTCGAATCCCAAGTGCGGATGATCAGTCCGTGCGGCCTGTGGAAGGGCGCCGGATTCCCGCCAGTCAACGTCTCCGCAACGGTCAGACCCCTTACATCCATGAGGGGTCCAACGGCGCCGTGAGGCGCCACGATGAGGTCTCATCGAACGTGATGTCCCTTCACTTCATCCGGAAGCGCGACAAGATCACGCTTCGGGCGGGTCACTCACTCGCCCCCAACCTGACCCGCATCGCGACGAAGAAGTAGCTCTCGCGACTCGTTCCGCTTGGTGCTTTCCCTCGGGGTGAGTTCGCTTTCCTTGCTTTGAGCTGAAAGCTCTGCGCCGCCACCGGCACACCCCGGGATGACGGCCAAGGTCGAATGGCACTCGTCTGAATGAGTGCATCGTCATCCCGTAAGACGGCGTGGCATTCGCTCATCCTTGTCTGCTCGGAGACAGGCACCGGTTGTCCGGCTCATTCGCGCCCGCAGGTTGTTGGAAGCTCCGGCGCGGGTTTCTATGGCTTCGACCGCCTGGCCTGAAGTTTGTCAGCGGGCTCTATTCAATACGCCGGCCTACAAAGGGTCATGGGCTTTATAATCGACCTCGCTGGGAGATCCGCGCATCATCGCCTTCATGTGAGCGGCTTGCGAAGCAGAGCTTCAGGGCGGAGCCCCGGCTCAGTCCTTCCCTTCGTTTCATGAGTCTCATTTCACGAACTCCCTCCCCCTGGGCGAATCGTGACAGGATAACCAGCAATACAATGACAAAACGTTCGATACGTATGCATGCCGCCCTCGTCGCGGCTCTCTTCATCGCCGGCCCCAGCCAGCTGTTGGCCCGCGACCCCGATGCGGCTCCTCCGAAAGCCGATGAAGTTCTTGATTCGGTCCGCTTCATGGAACGACCTGATGGGAAAGCAGAGCTTCAGACCGCCGTCGTTCCCTTCACTCATACCGATGGGACCCAAGTGGACCTGGTCTCGGTGGTTCACATTGGGGACGACGATTACTTTCAGTCAATGAATCGCGTTCTTTCCGGCTATGACGTGGTTCTCTACGAATTGGTCGGCGGTCCCATGGAAACACGTCAAGAACGTGATGCTCGGCAGGAAATCGGCGTCACTCACCTCCTTCAACGCGTCGTTCAGTCGATGCTTGGTCTCCGTTACCAGCTCGATGCCATCGACTACGATCGAGCGAACTTCGTCCACGCAGACGCGACGTGGGAGGATTGGGAGACCTTGATGGAAGCACGGAACCAAAGCATGGCGACCCTCTTCACGAGGGCGTTTGAACTGCAGAGCGATCCCGAGACGCTGAAACAGCTTGAGGAAATGGGTTCGGAAGAAACCATGGCAAAGCTCATGACGGCCGTCACGGAGTTCAATCCGGACAACTTCAAACGCACGCTGGCTCCCCTCCTTAGTGAATCGGAGCACTTCATCATGGCACTCGAGGGCGATGATGGCACCGTCATCATTACGGAGCGAAACAAAATCGTCATGGAGCGGCTCGAGGCCGAACGCGCCAAGGGCCACAAAAAGATCGGCGTGTTTTACGGCGCAGGGCACATGCCCGACTTTCGAAATCGCCTCTTGGCGGACGGTTTCAAGGAAGGTGAAAAAACCTGGATGCCAGCATGGAAAATTGGGAATTCGGCAACGACGATCAGTGGTTTGGACCTTGTTGAGAACGTCCTTAAAGACGACCAGGTGATCGAAGCCGTCATCTCCATCTTCCGGACCTTTGCCGAGCAATAGTTCCGCGCTTCTGATCTTCCGGACAGGACCTTGATGAAGCGGGGGGATGATCCCAAGATGGGGTCATCCCCTTTTTTTCGGAATTTTCTCCCTGGCGGCTCCAAGGGCAGGTTCGCATCCTCCCCTCACGCCGCGGCGGCCATGATCCGTCCTCACCTGCCGCCACCGGG
This sequence comes from uncultured Verrucomicrobiales bacterium, assembly GCA_964500945.1. Taxonomy (GTDB): domain Bacteria; phylum Verrucomicrobiota; class Verrucomicrobiia; order Verrucomicrobiales; family DEV007; genus CAZCRA01. The sequence goes on from CAZCRA010000003.1 coordinate 45,806, forward strand.
CCGTTAACAGGCTGTTGAAAAACCGGGTGCCGTGCCGCGCAAAGGCCCTGGAGTCCAGGGCAAGGCGGACCTGTCGCGCCGACCTGTCCGTCGAAGCTTTAGCGAAGTCGGAAGCTTTAGCGAAGACGGAAGCCCCGGCGAAGGCGGAAGGAGCGATCTGGGCGAGCCCAGTGAGCGACGAGCAACGCCGCCCTGGAATTCAGAGACTTGCGCCCGCCAGGGAAGAGATTCTTGCCACCCTGCGCAGCCTGACTTCATCTGAATCAAACGAGTCTCTTCGGCGCGGTGCAGGGTTTTTCAACAGCCTGTTAAGTTGCACTTCGTGCCCCTCGTCCGGTCGACCACGCCCGGAAGCCTCCCTTCTTTTGACCGAGCAACCCGTCGGGATCAACCACCGATCCTCGTGGCTCTCCGGGCCGTGAACGCTTCATCAACCCCCCCATCCTGCGTCACGCTCGTCAACGGTCCGAGGTCACCAAAACAGGCCCGCCTTTTTCCGTGGGCGGCCGCTCCGAGGCCAAACGGATGTAGTCACGCAATGCCTCGACCGAGCGCAATCCCAACCGGCTCCGCACGGTTTCGAGCCTTTCCCCCTGGGCCACCCATTCAGTCGCGATGCTGTGCCGCAGCGTGTGAAGTCCCGCGCGCTTCCCAATCCCCACCAGCTCAGCTGCACGCCTGAATCCGCGCCGAAGCGTCGCCTCGCAAAGCGGCCGCCGCCGGAAGCCTTCTCCGTCTGCCAGTCGCTCCAGCGCCGGGCTTGTGAACAACCACTGCCAAGCCCATTTGCACCCCAACTGCCCCTCGGCATTTCCCGGCTCCACGTCATCCGGTAATGCCACCGGCGCCAGCCCCCGCTGCCGGTCGCCTTCCCAGACTCGGAAGCGTTCTTCCATGTGCAGTGAAAGCTCTCCTTCCAGCTCCACCGGCACGGAAACCTCCATGCTCCCGCTTGGTGAGCAACGCTGCGGAATCCTCAAACTTCCGCGTTCGAGATCCACGTCGCGAATGCGTAGCAGGAGGATCTCCTCCACCCGCATCCCCGTTTCATGCAGCATCCGCATGGCCAGGCGAATCGGACCCGGTGTCGTCGCGTGGATGATGGCCTCGATCTCACTCCTTTGAAGGATCCCGGGCCGGTGACGCTTGGCCTGAAGAGGTAAGGCTTCCAGCTCGGTGACCGAAACCCCGCCAACTTCGCGCAGCAATACCGTCAGTGCTCGCAAGGCCTGATCATGCACCGAGGCCGACACCGAACCGTCCCTTTGGAGCCAGTCCAAATACTCCTCCGCCGAAGCCGACGCCCACGGATCTCTTCCCCTCGCGGCCGACCATCGCCAATACCTCTCTCCACAGGAACCATAAATTTCGATCGTCCGCCCGGCATAGCCCCGCAGCTTCATGCGCCTCTCCATGGACCTCCCAACACTCTCCCAACCCGGAACCCGGCCTCCGCCTCCATCCACCTCCTCGACCCGTCGCCCGATGCTCGGCTCGGTGGTCGTCGCTCCCGGCCTGCCCTCCGTGTCCCTTTCAAGGGGTGGCGTGAGAAGCAACGGCCCTTTACCGCCGTCCCGGCTCGGCGTTCCGCTCCGTCCAGCCACGTTCCAGGAGCGGTTGGCGGATCGATAAGTCGCCTCGGAGGCCGGCTCACGGACTCGAGTGGCAGCAACCCGATTCGCCACGTCCTCATCGTCCGTGCCGAGCCTCATATAACGCACTCGCTGGCGTGGCTTTCCAGACACAGCTCGATGTGTCACCGCCTCCCGCGCCTTCCCCGACGGCTTCGTCCCTTTTGCCCGGCGCTTCGTTCTCGGCTTGGAATCGCCCCCACCATCGTCGCTCCCGGGCGTCCCCCCGGATTGTTCCTCAGCCGGGTCCTGCGCATCGTTCACCGTCGATTGGGCGCTATCCTCGTTGGGAGCCTCGGGAGCCTCGGGAGCCTCGGGAGCCGAACCAATGCGAAACTTCACTCGAGAACGCGCCTCCCCGTCTGTCCCACGCTGGTCGGGCACCACCTGCCAGGCGAACGTTCCCTGTGTGAAGATCCGCAAAGCCCGGCGGGCTTGATCCATCCGCCAATCTTCCAACGGAGGCTGCCGCTCCTTGAGAACCTGACCGTAACCCGTCAGGGCCTGCTGCAGTTCCGTGCCCGGTGGCAGACCCCTCGCATACTTCAAGAACCGCTCCATCTCGACCCCCAACCAAAGGGCACGGTTGTGTTCCGTCCCGGAAACCGGGATTTCGACACCCGCAGCGGCAAAAACGCGAGCCATCCAGGGCTTCATTTCGGGTTCCGTCTGGGGTCTGTCCTGTGTTTTTGAATTGTTCATGCGAACACATAACTAGGGCGCCCCCAGCCCGCAAATTCAAAATGCTCTTCCTCCTCATGTCGTATCTGAACATTCCCGCCAACCCTTCACCCCCTTGACCTCGGCATTCCAAGGGGGCACCTCTATCGCTTTACCTTTCTCGTCGGCAGAACCTGTCCACCTCACTGATCCATGCCCCCTCCGTCGGCCAGTCCCTTCCCACTCTCAGCTCTCGACTCTGATGGGTATGTCATGATCCGGAAGGCCCTCGAGGAGGAGGAGATCCTTCGGTTGAGCGCCGAAACGGACCGTCTTCAGGCCGCTTCAGATCACGCATGCGTGCGGGATTTGCTTCGGGATTCCTCGCTGATCCGGGAATTCGCGATCTCCCAAGGTCTTCGTTGGAGTCTTCCGGCCGGTCACCAGCCCGTTCGTGCCATCCTTTTTGACAAGACGCCTTCGAGCAATTGGCCCGTGGCCTGGCATCAGGATCTAACGATTGCCGTCGTCGATCGACGGGAGGTCCCAGGGTATGGAGCTTGGACCTGCAAAAATGGGGTTCAGCACGTCCAACCACCCGTCCGGCTGTTGGAAAGCATGATTACCCTGCGCTTCCACCTCGATCCGACCCGCTCGGATGATGGACCACTGAGCGTCATTCCCGGCTCCCATCGCTCGGGGCGCCTCACTTCCACCGCCATCGCGCAAATCCGCGCAAGGGGCGAGATTCAGCTCAGCGCAGAAGCCGGCGATCTCCTCATGATGCGTCCCCTCCTGCTGCATGCCTCAGGTCGTGCACGGAACCCTTCCCATCGCCGAGTCATTCACCTCGAGTATGCACCCGTCGATGATTTGGCGACCGAATTGCGATGGGCTGAGGCAGGCTGAACCCCATCCGTCGCAGCATGCCCTCACATCGCTACTTTCGGTGCAGAGGCTTGTACTTGTCCGGGGTGTCTCCCACCTCAAAGGAGGCGGCTGGGTCGCGTTCCGGCACCTCATACTTCGCCCGCAACCGGTCCAACTCGGCTTCGAGGCGATCGATGACAGGCGCATACTCCGCATTTCCATAAAAGTTCTTCTGCTCCAGTGGGTCCTTCTCCAGATCGATGAGTTCCCATTCGCTCACATCGTCCTCGTAAAAATGAATCAGCTTGTGCCGGCCATCCACCACGCCGTAATGTCGGCGCACCAAGTGCCAACCGGGATACTCGTAGTAATGATAATAGTGTGTCGTCCGCCAGTTCGGGGGTGTCTGACCGCGGAGCACCGGGAGCAGACTGCGCCCCTGTAGATCATCCGGGATGGTGCCACCGGCCATATCGATGAAGGTCGGCGCGAAATCGATCGGGGAAACGAGATCCCTATTGACCGACCCCGGCTCCACCACTCCCGGCCACCTGATGACGAACGGGGTCTTCAGCGACTCCTCGTAGATCCAACGTTTGTCGAACCATCCGTGTTCTCCGAGGTAAAACCCTTGATCCGACGAATAGATCACCACCGTGTTCTCCGCCAATCCCGAAGCGTCGAGAAAATCGAGAAGCTGCCCCACGCAGTCATCCACGGAATCGATACAGCGCAGATAGTCTTTGATGTAGCGTTGATATTTCCACCGGACGAGCTCCTGGCCTTCCAGGTTGGCGGCGTGAAAAGCTTCGTTCTTTGGACCATAAGCAGCATTCCAGGTCTCCAATTGCCCCGGCGTCAGGCCGCGGGGCGGCTCCAGCTTGAGATCGTATGCGGTCAGGTCGCGGTCGATCTGCATGGTCTGATTCCCATGTGCTTTCAATCGCGTGTCGTAATCTTCAAATAGCGTGGGTGGCTCGGGAATATCGCGGTCGTCGTATTTGGTCAGATACTTCGGGCCAGGTTGCCAATTGCGATGGGGCGCCTTGTGTTGGGTCATGAGGAAGAAGGGTTTGGACGAATCCCTGCCATTCTTCAGCCAGTCCAGCGTCAACTCCGAGATGATATCCGTCGTGTAGCCAGTGTACGATACCCGCTCCTGCTCACCGTTTCCTTCGGCGTCACGCAGCATCGTCGGATTATAATAAGGGCCCTGCCCAATCAGGACCTCCGAGTAGTCGAAACCCTGGGGAGCCATGTGTTCGCCCAAATGCCATTTCCCAATGACGGCCGTCTGATAGCCCTCCTTCTTCAGCGCCTTTGGAAAAGTCGGCTGCGTCCCATCAAACTGGTTTCCGTTTCGAAGAAAGCCGTTTTTGTGGGAGTATTTTCCGGTCAGAATCGCCGCCCGCTGCGGGCCGCAGATGGAATTCGTGACATAGCAGCGCTCGAATCTCATGCCTTCGGCAGCGATTCGGTCGATGTTCGGCGTTTCGTTGATCTTCGAGCCATAGGTGCCGATTGCTTGCCAGGCGTGGTCGTCGGTGAAGATAAAGATGACGTTGGGGCGATCCTCTGCCCACGCGCCTCCACTCAAAGTCACCATCGCGACCAGCCCTGAGAGGACGGTTCGAATCATCGCAAGCTTCACTCCGTGCATGCCCGCATCCAATACCGGAGTCTCTCTGAATGCAAGCCCGGAAGCCGTCTCACCAACGGCTTGCGCCTCGTCTCATCCCCGTTACCAGTGTGCCATGGAGGTCGACTGGGATGCCTGGAAACCAAACGTTCGAGCCAATCTCTTGTTCGTCGTCAAGGGGCAACAAGTCCTGCTGATTCGCAAAAAACGCGGCCTGGGGCAGGGCAAAATCAATGGGCCCGGCGGAAAACTCGAACCGGGCGAGGACGCGCTCAGCGCGGCGGTTCGCGAAGTGCAGGAGGAACTCCTGATCCGTGTCCCGCCGGAAGCCTGCGAGGAAATGGGCGTCCTTCGCTTTCAATTCGTCGACGGGCTCGCCCTCCATTGCGTCGTTTTCCGCTCCGCCATTTTCGATGGCACACCCACCGAAACCGTCGAGGCCGCTCCGATTTGGTTCCACATCGATGAAATCCCCTTCGACGAAATGTGGGCCGACGACCGCTACTGGCTTCGTGAGATGCTTGACGGTGGCAGGTTTCGCGGAGATTTCGTTTTCGACGGGGATTCCATGCTGAGCCAATCCATCATTTGGGACGTCCGCCCTCAGCGCCTTACCGCGACTGCCTGACATGGCTCCCAGCCTCACACCCCGCCACTTCCCAGCTGCACCCTTCTCTAGCCCATGCACCTCGTCCTTCTTGACGCCTCGACGCTGACGCGCCAGGGCGATCTCGATCTTGAAGTCCTTGGCGAGTTCGGAACGTTCGATCGCCACCCAACCACCTCTCCCCATCAGGTCGCTGACCGATGCAAAGGCGCGGGGATCGTCATCACCAACAAGGTGGTTCTCGACGCCGAAACCCTCGGCCAGCTCCCGGATCTCCGCCTGATTCAGGTCGCTGCCACCGGCACCAACAACGTCGATCTCGACGCGGCCGCCGAGCGGGACATCACAGTCTGTAACGTCTCGGGATATTCGACCGATTCCGTGGCGCAGCATACCATCGGCTTCATCATCAACCTGGCCTCCAGCCTCCCAAGCTATTTCGCGGAACGCTCACAATGGGCCAATTCCCCCATCTTCACCCGGCTCGAGCACCCCGTGACCGAGTTGGCCGGAAAGCGCCTGGGCCTCGTTGGCGCCGGGACGATCGGAACTCGGGTCGGTCACATCGCCGAAGCCCTTGGAATGGAGGTCGTCGCCTGGCAACGCGACCCCGCCCCGCAGGAATCGACCACGCCGGAAGGGTGGCCGCGCTTGCCGAAGGCCGAAATGCTCGCGACTTCCGACTTCGTTTCCCTCCACTGTCCGCTTACCCGGCAGACCAGAAATTTCATCGACCGGGAGGCGCTCGAGCAGATGAAGTCCTCCGCCTTCCTCGTCAACACCGGCCGGGGCCCTCTCGTTGATGAAAAGTCCCTTCGCGACGCTCTAGAAGCAGGGGACATTGCCGGCGCAGGGCTGGACGTGCTCAGCTCGGAACCACCGGACGCTGGCCACCCCCTTTTGACGCTCCAGCACCCGGGACTCTTGATCTCCCCCCACACGGCCTGGGCGAGCTTGGAGGCCCGAACCCGTCTTCTCAACGGCATTGTGGCGAACCTGCGAGCCTACCTGGCCGGCGATCCGCAAAACGTGGTCCGAACCTGAAAGGCTCCCCCGGCTGGCGCATTCGCCAGGTTCAGATGGGGCGGCGTTCCTGCACCCGAGCCCCCGCCCTGAGCCAGCTCAGTTGTCCCCGGAGGCCGTCTGAGCCTCGACAGCGTCCACATTCACCCGGCGACCGCCTTGGTCGAAGCGAACCACGCCGTCTTCGAGCGCGAAAATCGTGTAATCCCGGCCAAGACCGACGTTTTTGCCCGGACGCCACCGCGTCCCGCACTGCCTGATCAGGATGTTACCGGCAACGACGCGCTCACCGCCGAATTTTTTCACACCGCGGCGCTTGCTGTTGCTGTCCCGGCCGTTTTTGACGCTCCCTTGCCCTTTTTTGTGTGCCATGAATCTGCCTCGGTTTTCGAATTCGGTTTAGCAAATTGACCTGCTCCCGGCTCGGTTAGATCACGCTCTTGATCGAGAGTCGCGTCAGGTTTTGACGATGCCCCTTGGTCTTGTGATGCCCTTTCCGGCGCTTGAATTTGAAGGCGATGACCTTCGGCGCCCGGAATTGCTCTTCCACCTTGGCCGTTACTTTGGCGCCTTCGATCACGGGAGAACCCACCGTGGTTTGCTCGCCATCGTGCTTCAAGAGCACCTCATCGAAGGTCACGGTGTCGCCGACCTTTGCATCGAGCTTTTCCACCTCGACTTGGTCACCCTCGGTCACGCGGTATTGTTTCCCGCCAGTTTTGAAAATCGCATACGCCATAGCACTCTCCAGGCTCAAAGGGAGCGCGGAAGTTGTCACAGTCCGCCCGATCCAGCAAGGTAATTTTACAAACTTTGGCGATCCCAAGCCCTCACGGCCGCTCCGCCTGCCCTCCTGGATCCCCAACGGTGGCTATCGCCCAAAGCCGAACGGTTTCCCCGGAGGCCGCCTGGGCTTGCTCCGCTCCTCTTCCTGGTCGCTTTCCTCGCCTCGCTTCGAACCCCAGTTCGAAAAGATCCCGCCACGCCGCTCTTCCTCCTTTTCTGCTTCATCCTCCGCATCCGGTGAACCGCCCAAGTCGCCGAACCACGCGGGCGAGTCGTCGGCGCGATTGCGGGGATCCCGCTCCCGGGCCGCGTTGTCCTTTGCCCGGCCCCGCTTGTAGCCAAGGATCCCGTAGGCTTCCAAATTCGCGAGCAGGCTTTCCAAATCGCGACGCATCTGGGAATCGGAGATCAGTCCTCCAACCACCCCGTTCCCCTTGCGAATCTCGTCGATGGTCTGATTCGCGTTGTTCGCGGTGTCCTTGATCTCGTCCACGGCGACCCGCAGATCGTCCATGGTGGGCCCAAGCGAAGACAACGATGGTTCGAGGTCGGCGATCATTTGATCCGCTCGCTCGAATGGCTCCGCCGCGGCGGCCACCGTTTTTTTGCTCTCCTCCAGCAGAGGCCCCAACTCCTTCGAAGCGCTGGCGAGGTTTTCGGTCGTGTCACTGACACGTTCCAGCGAACGCGAGAAATTCTCGATGTTCACGTCGCTCAGCACGCGCTGATCGAACTTCTCCGAAATGCTCGTCAGGTTCCCCACCACGGTCCGCGCCTCGGAAATCGCCGTGTCCAGTTCGGTGAGCACGATGTCGACCTTGTCGCTGATGACCTGCGCCTGTTTTTGGAGATCCGCGATGACATCCGCTCCTTCGGCTTCCACCAGGGCACCGGCGGCGAGATTTCCCTCCAGCCCCTTTTCCTCCCGCTCGCGTTCGCTGGGCGGGACGACGTTGATGTATTTGTCCCCCATCAACCCGCTCGTCCCGATCGAGAATTCGGAGCCGGCGGGAATCTTGTAGGTGTCGAAAATTTCCAGCGTCAGGCGGACCCCCGAGAAATCCTCCAGGAGCGTGAGGTCCTTGACGTAACCGATCTTCCCGCCACCGTAGAGCACCCCGCTGCCTTCCACCACACCCGAGGCGTCGGGCATGAGCAGGTAGATGATGTATCGATCCTGCAGCCGGTCACTGAACTTCCCAAACTGCCAAATCAGCACGCCCATGATCGCCAATCCAGCCAAGATGAACAGGCCGACAGACAACTCCGTGCGCTCGCGGCGGATGACCGATGCTTCCGACATAAAGTGGGCCCAAATCGCGCCTCCCGGGGCGTCAAGGCCCCTCAACCTGCCTCATCTTGACGGTTCGGTCGAGAGCGACCTTCGATGAAATCCTGGATCAAAGGGTCCGAATTCGACTGCAGCTCCCCCGGTGTCCCGATGAAATAGATCTCCCCTTCCCGGTAGTAGGCGATCCGGTCGCCGATCTGGTAGGCGCTCTTCATGTCGTGCGTCACGACGATCGAAGTGATGCCATACTTCCGCTGCAGTTTGCGGATCAGGAGATTGATGCTGTCCGAGACGATCGGATCCAGGCCCGACTGTGGTTCGTCGTAAAGAATGCAGCTGGGGCGTGTCACGATGGCCCTCGCCAGCGCCGCACGCTTCCGCATGCCTCCACTGAGATTGTTGGGCATTTTCGCCAAGTGCTCCCCGAGGTCCACGTCCTCCAACGCTTCCTTCACCCGCTCGTAGATCGCTTCCCGGTCTCGCATGCCCGTCTCCATCAGGGGAAAAGCGACGTTTTCCGCCACGTTGAACGAATCGAAGAGGGCCCCGTCTTGGAACAGAATCCCGATCTTCCGGCGGATTCGACCCAGCTCCCGCTCGTGCAAACCCGTGATTTCCTCTCCATCGACGTGGATGCTGCCGCTGTCCGCCTCCACCAAACCCATGATGTGCTTGAGTAAAACGCTCTTGCCGCTGCCGCTCCGGCCGATGATGACGACGGTCTCCCCTCGGTGAACCGTGAGGTTTGTGCCCTTCAGCACTTCCTGCATGCCGAACCGCTTCCGCAAATCCCGGATCACCAGAAAAGGGTCTTCCACGTTGCCAACAGCCCCAGCCGACTTCTTCACTCGAGACGATGCCATCATCCCTCAGGAAACCGTGATTGGGAAAAAGTGGTTCAAAAGCAGGCTGAGAAAGAAATTGCAGACGAGAATCGCCAGCGACGCCACGACGACGGAATCGGTCGTCTTCCGCCCGACATCCACCGCGCCGTGCCTCACGCTGAGCCCATTGTGGCAGCTGATCAGCACGATGATGACCGCAAAGGCCAGGCCTTTGATCATTCCCGTCCCGATGTCGCCCAAATCCGTGAACAATTTCAGGTGGTGCATGTACCAGGCGCCCGGCACGCCGAACCCCTCCACGGTGACGAAGTAGGAAGCCAGGATCCCGAAACCAATCGCTTCGGCGATCAAAAGCGGCATCGACACGATCATCCCGACAAAGCGCGGAAAGACGAGGTAATCCACCGGATGGACGCCCAACGCCCGCAGGGCATCGATTTGCTCGGTGACCTTCATCGTCCCAATTTCTGCCGCCATGGAGGCGCCGACCCGGCCGGCCACCATCAGCCCCGTCAGAACCGGTCCCAATTCCCGGCACATCGCGATCGAAACCACCGAGCCCACCGCCGTTTCCAGGCCCACCCCATTGAACGTGAAATAGCTCTGGGCGGCGAAAACCGCTCCAGTGAAGGCGCCCGTCACGATCACGACGAACTGCGAACCGAAACCGACACGCACCAGCTGCTGGCCAACCAGGTTGTAGCGAATCCTTCCCGCAAACGGAGACTTCACGACCTCAGCCGCCAATAGGCCCACCCGGCCGGCGAAGCTCGCGCGGCTCAGGAAACCCCGGCCGATCCCGCTCAAAATGGAGGTCATGGTCGTGCGTCGATCACCCGCTGCCAAGGACCTGCCCGGCCTTCTCCAGAAAGCGGGGTCCGGCAACGCGTTGGCACCATCCCGCCTCGCCTTCCACTTTACAACCCCCCGAATGCACATAAACGGTGCCCCTTAGTGCCCAAAGACGAAACGATCCAAACCATCCTCCTGATCGGCTCCGGCCCCATCGTTATCGGTCAGGGCTGCGAATTCGATTACTCAGGCGTCCAGGCCTGCAAAGCTCTCAAGGAAGAGGGCTACCGCGTCGTCCTGGTGAACTCGAATCCGGCCACCATCATGACCGATCCCGAGTTTGCCGACAGAACTTACGTGGAGCCCATCACCCTCAAGATCATTGAAAAGATCATCGAGCGCGAAAAGCCTGACGCCCTCATCCCCACGCTCGGAGGTCAGACCGGCCTCAACGCTTCCATGGAGCTTTTCCGTGCCGGCCTCCTGGATCGATACGGCGTCCGCATGATCGGAGCCAACGCCGATGCCATCGAGAAAGGAGAAGACCGTCAGCTGTTCAAAGACGCCATGGTGAAGATCGGGCTGGATGTGCCCCGGTCCGCCGTCGCTCACAGCCTCGAAGAAGCCAAATCCATCGCTGCCGATCTCGGCTCCTATCCCCTCATCATTCGACCCGCCTACACCCTCGGGGGGAGCGGCGGAGGCATTGCTTACAACCGGGAAGAGTTCGAGCAAATCGTGGCTCACGGCCTCGACCTCTCCCCGGTGACCGAGGTGCTCATCGAGGAATCTCTCCTGGGCTGGAAAGAGTTCGAGATGGAGGTCATGCGCGACCGAAACGACAACTGCGTCGTCATCTGCTCGATCGAAAACGTCGACCCGATGGGCATCCATACTGGAGACTCGATCACCGTCGCCCCGGCTCAGACCCTGACCGACCGCGAATATCAAATCATGCGGGATGCTTCCTTCGCCGTGATTCGGGAGATCGGTGTTGAAACCGGCGGGTCCAACATCCAGTTCGCCGTCCACCCGGAAACGGGCCGCATGATCGTGATCGAAATGAACCCGCGCGTGTCGCGATCATCGGCGTTGGCATCGAAGGCCACCGGTTTCCCGATCGCCAAGATCGCCGCCAAACTCGCCGTCGGTTACACCCTCGACGAGCTGCCGAACGACATCACACGCGAAACGCCCGCCAGTTTCGAACCCACCATCGACTACTGCGTGGTCAAGGTCCCCCGGTTCACCTTCGAGAAATTTGCCGGAGCCAACCCGATTCTCTCCACCCAAATGAAGAGCGTCGGCGAAGCCATGGCCATCGGCCGGACCTTCAAAGAGGCCATGCAGAAGGGCTTGCGATCCCTGGAGACCGGACAAATCGGATTTGCCCTGAAGGGTGAGAAGGAAAAAGCCGCCTCCACCGACGATTTGCGAAGCCGCCTCCGGAATCCGGGTGCGGAGCGCATTTTTGCCATCCGCGAGGCCTTCGAACGGGATTTCACCCTCGACGAGGTGTTTCGCCTCACCTCCATCGATCCCTGGTTTCTTCGCCAGCTCGAAGACCTGGTTTTGGAAGAACGGGCTCTAACTCCCCTTTTCCAGAACGGCAGTGCCGGCGCGCGTGAGCTGATGCGTGCGAAGAAATGGGGCTTTTCAGACCGCCAGATCGCCATCTGGGCCGGCTCCTCGGAAGACGAAATACGCGCCCTACGCAAGGAGGCGGGCATCCTGCCGACCTATCGGCTCGTCGACACCTGTGCTGCCGAGTTCGAGGCCTACACCCCTTACTTTTACTCCACCTACGGCATCGAAGACGAGTCCCGCGGTGGCGATCGGCGGAAGGTGATGATTCTCGGCGGAGGCCCGAACCGCATCGGTCAGGGCATCGAGTTCGACTACTGTTGCGTGCATGCGGCTTTTGCCCTCGAGGAAATGGGATTCGAGACCATCATGGTCAATTCGAACCCCGAAACCGTTTCGACCGACTACGACACCAGCGATCGTCTCTACTTCGAGCCGCTGACGCTGGAAAACGTCCTCAACATCTACGAGAGCGAAAAATGCTGGGGAGCCATCGTTCAACTCGGTGGCCAGACGCCTCTCAACCTCGCCGCCGATTTGGAACGTCACGGCGTCCGGATCATCGGGACGGCCCCGAAAAGCATCGAATTGGCTGAGGACCGGAAGTTCTTCTCGGACCTCCTCGACCGGCTGGGCTTGCGTCAGGCCGAAGCCGGCACCGCCGTGTCGACGGATGAAGCCGTCGCCATTGCCAGCCGGATCGGTTATCCCGTTCTCGTGCGGCCTTCGTTCGTCCTGGGCGGCCGCGCCATGATGATCGTCTACAACGACGACGATCTCCGGACCTACATGCGGAACGCCACCGACGTCAGCCCGGATCGTCCGGTTCTCATCGACCGCTTTCTCGAGGACGCCACCGAGGTCGACGTGGATGTCATTTCGGACGGCGAAACGACGGTGCTCGGCGCGATCATGGAACATATTGAAGAGGCCGGCATCCATAGCGGAGACAGCGCCTGCGTCATCCCCCCCTTCACCTTGGCGGAGGACATGAAGCAGCAGATTCGCGACGCCGCCCACGCGTTGGCCCGGGAGCTCGAAGTCTGCGGCCTCATGAACATCCAGTTCGCCGTCAAGGATGCCGAACTCTACGTCATCGAGGTCAATCCCAGAGCCAGCCGGACTGTCCCTTTTGTGTCGAAGGCCATCGGCGTGCCTCTCGCCAAACTCGCCGCCAAGGTCATGACGGGTGAAATGACCCTAGCCGAACTCGGGTTCACATCCGAGATCGTCCCGGAACACTTCTCCGTGAAGGAAGCCGTCTTCCCCTTTATCAAGTTCCCGGGCGTGGACATCCTTCTCGGCCCGGAAATGAAGTCCACTGGCGAAGTCATGGGCATCGACCCCGGAATGGGCCTGGCCTACGCCAAATCTCAAGCCGCGGCTTCCGCCCCCCTCCCCACTCAGGGGAATATCTTCATCAGTGTCAAAGACGCGCACAAACCCATCGCCGTGGAACTCGCCCGCGGCTTTTCCGAACTCGGATTCACACTCTTCGCTACCGAAGGCACGGCACGCGCCCTCGATGAAGGTGGCGTTTCCGTTTTCAGAATTCACAAGCTTAGCGAAGGCCGCCCGAACGCCCTCGACATGATCAAGAACGGCGAACTCGCCCTGGTCATCAACACGCCCTCGGGTCGCACGCCAAGGGAAGACGAGGTCCGCATCCGAAGCGCCGCCACCGCCAGCCGCGTCCCGACGATCACCACCATGCGCGCCGCACGCGCCAGTCTCGATGCCATTCAGGCCCTCGCCGACCAGCGCCTAGACGTTTGCTCGCTCCAGGAATACCAGGAATCGACCCAATCGGCCGCTGGTTGAGTCTGCTTCAGAAAAGGTAGAAGGGCACCCCGACGAAAAGTCAGGATGCCCTTCAGGCCAGGAGGTAGGAGGTTGTTGTTGTTTTCGAGGACCACATCGAAGTGATGCAGTCCGCAGAGATGGACGGCCCCCGCCTCCGCGCTATTCAAGAATTCGCAATGGAAGGCGCAAACCGCGTCCGGATCCTCAGCCGCGCTCGGCCATCGCTTCCTCGATTTCCTCCGGCTCCAGCGGGACGCCGGCCATGAGATCGATGTTGCCCGTTTCACCGACGACCACGTCGTTTTCCAGACGGATGCCCATGCCTTCACCGGGAAGGTAGATGCCCGGCTCCACGGTGAAGACCATCCCCGCCTCAATTTCGGTCTCCCTCCCATGACGCTGCACGTCGTGCACATCCAGGCCCAGGCTGTGCGAGGTGCCGTGCATGAAATAGCGCCGGTAAGCGCGATTCTCTTCGGCCAGTTCGTCGCCGGACCCATCCCGCGCGCGCTCCTCGGCCACCTCCCCGGCGTCTAGCAAACCCAGCGTCAGGAGTTCCTCCTCCACCAACCTGCCCACTTCCGCGTGATAGGCTTTGATCGTCTTCCCGGGACGCAAGAGGCTCTCCATGCAGGCACGCATGACGCGGAGCACGGCTTCGTAAACCGCTCGCTGCCGCTCAGTGAACCGCCCGTTCACCGGCACGGTGCGAGTCAAATCCGCGTTGTAGTGCCCGTATTCCGCACCCACATCCATCAACACCAACTCCGCATCCCGGCATACGCCATCGTTGGCGATGTAGTGGAGGGCGCACGCGTTGGCGCCCGAAGCAATGATCGGCGTGTAGGCAAACCCACTCGAGCCTCGCCTGAGGAACTCGTGCGCCCACTCCGCTTCCACTTCGAATTCCCGCACCCCGGGCCTCATGAACTGCAGCACCCGACGGAATCCTCTGCCCGTGATCTCGCACGCCTGACGAATGAGCGCTAGCTCTTCCTCCCCCTTTCGCTCCCTCAACCCGGTCAAGACCGGCGATAGCCGCTCGTAGCGATGAGCTGGATGACGCTCCTGAAGCCACCCCCGGAACCGGTCGGAACGGGTCGCCACCTCACGCGCCGCCCGCGGGTGCTCATTTGCATTCAGAAAGATCTGATCCGTCTGACGCATCCACCGTCGCAACCGGCTGGGAAAGGCATGGTTCCACTCGACTCTCGCCACCCCGCTTCGCATGGCCGCTTCGGACTGCGTCAGCTTAGGCCCCTCCCAAATCCGAATCTCATCCGAAGTCTCGCGCACGAAGAGCACTTCCCGATCCTCCGGATGCGGGGCTCCTGGAAACAGGACCAGAATCGTTTCTTCCTGATCGATCCCCGTGAGGTAATGGAGATCACTGCTTTGATGGAAAGGAAGCACGCCGTCCCCGCTGAGTGGTGGCACGTCACTCGAATGCACGATCGCCATCGCCCCGGCCGGCAGTTCGGCCATCAACCGTTCGCGATGACGCCGAAATACCGCCGCCGGCATGGGCTCGTAACGCATGGTCCGCACCCAAACCCTCCTTGCCGCGGCGGTCAACTTCGTCTAACCGTCGCCCATGCCGGCTAACCGCTGGATCTTTTTCGACTGCGACAGCACCCTCAGCGCGATCGAGGGCGTCGACGAACTCGCTCGCATCCGTCCACCTGAGGTCTTCGCGGAGGTCAAGGGACTCACCGACCGCGCCATGAACGGCGAGATTCCGATCGACGACGTTTTCGGCCTGCGCCTTGATCGCATCCGGCCGACCCGGGACGAATGCCTCCGCATCGGCCAGCTTTACATCGAACAGGTCGAACCTTCGGCCAAGGCCACCATCGATCAGCTTCGCCGGTTGGGCTGGACTCCCGCCATCCTCAGCGGCGGCTACCTCCCGGTCATCCGCCCTCTCGCCGAACATCTTCGCATCGATCATATTGAGGCCGTTGACCTCCACTTCGACGCTCAGGGTCAATACACCGGCTTTGACACCTCCCACCCCAACACCCGCAACGGGGGCAAGCCCGAAGTCATTCGTCAGCTTCGCCAAACGCGAGGGATCCAAACCGCCGTCATGATCGGCGATGGAATCAGTGATCTCGAAACTCTCCCCGAAGTGCAACTCTTCGCCGGGTTTGGCGGCTTCGTGGACCGGGAAGCGGTCCGGTCGCGCTCCCCTCACTTCATCACGCGTTTGGACCAAATCCTGCCCCTTCTCGCCAGTCACCTCCCCGTCCCTGTCGACCCGTGAACGTCGTCCTCGTGGAACCCGAGATCCCACCCAACACGGGGAACATCGGACGGCTCTGCCTTGCCACCGGGGCCACGCTTCACCTGATCGAACCACTTGGCTTCTCCCTGGCGGACCGTGAACTCAAGCGCGCCGGCTTGGATTACTGGCAGGAGGTCGACGTTCGGGTTTGGTCTTCCTGGGAGGCGTTTCTGACACAGGTTCCGGAGGCCTCGCGCCTCTTCCTTCTCACGACCAAGGCCAATCGCCCCTACTGGGACGTCCGCTTCGCTCCTGGAGATTTCCTCGTTTTCGGACGGGAGACCCGTGGGCTGCCGGAGTCTCTTTTGGCGGAACACGAGCGGCGTTGCCTGACCATCCCTATGAAAGGAACGCGTAGCCTGAACCTGGCTACGGCCGTGGCCATCGTGTTGTTCGAGGCCGTGCGCCAACAGGCTTGAATTTTCTGTTAGGGCCGCTGGTCCTAAAGCTCTGACGGCGATCGCGGGGGGACCGCCGTAACCTGGGGAGAGGACGGGATCAAACCCTCGATCTACCACCTAAAACCATAGAACCTAGAAAAAATACATAAAACTGCATTTTTAGCTTGTGCTAATAATTTAAGGGGACATAGTGACCGTGCGCACTGCCTAAACAATAATCCCCATACAAATAAGGAGTCCCATCATGGTAGAACCACGAGCTAACTACGGAATCACCCGAATCGATCAGCCGGAAAAGAAGAACCACGGCTTCTATGTTCGGATCACTCACCGCGGCAACACCCATCAGAAGTACTTCCCCGACAAGTCTTCCGGTGGAAAGACCAAGGCCCTGAAACTCGCCCGCGCTTACCGCGACGAGCTGTTGGCCAAGATGCCCAAGTACAAGCAGGAAATGGCCGCTCGCAAAAAACGGAAAGCGCTGAAGAGCGGCGTGGTCGGTGTCACGCACGTGGTCAGCAAGGTCGGCGACGACAAGGAATATCAATACTGGCAGGCAGCCTGGGCCGACGAAAACGGCAAGCGCCGCACCGCCAAGTTCTCGATCAGTCGCTACGGAAAAGACAAAGCCCTCGACATGGCGATCAAGGCCCGCAACAAGGCCCTTCGCGCCGTCAAAAAGTCCAAGCGAACCGTCGCCAAATCCGCCAGCTAAACCCTATCGAGCCCAGCCCATAGGCATCCCCATCCGAGTGCGCTTTTCAAGAACCGGTTCCTGCCCAGCGGGGACCGGTTTTTCCTTTTCGGCCCCTCCTACTCCCGCCTCACCCTCCTCATCTGAGGTGTCACCACTTCAGCGACTCGCCGAAGCGGGAGATGAATGGACCGGGAAACCGGTCCCTGTCCCAGCCGTCCGCGTCTTCCTCGTAGCGACGTCCCTCCGGGCGTCGGGCGGGGCAAACGTTGGCAGCCCTAACCCGCGTGCCGCTCGCTCAAGCCGCCTGGTTGCGGATCGCGATTAGGCATAGTGGAATTCGTAAGAATGGGAGCGAAGCGGGCATACGCTGCCAAAGGCAGAGTAAGGCGTCCAATTCGGCTCGTCCCTACTCCCGCCTCACCCTCCTCTACTGAGGTGTCACCACTTCAGCGACTCCCCGAAGCGAAATACGAATGGACCGGGGAACCCGTCCCCCCGGCAGGCAGGACTGACGGAGGGCCACTCCATACTAGCTTGCACCGCTCGCTTCTCGCGCCTTGAACTCGGAGAAAAATCCTCGTGCGTCTGCACAGTTCTTTCTGAGACGACGTACCAAGCCAACTCGGCCCGTCCTAACACCACCCTCCCCGTCCGGGGTGCTCTCTCGACTTCCGCGTTTTCGTCCGCGCGGCGGAAACTACTTCTTGGCTGCCGCGGCCTCGTTCATCTTCTCTTTTACCGTTTCGGTGATTTCCCGGGCCATGGCTTCGTCATCACGGAGGGCCTCTTTTGCGCCATCCCGGCCCTGAGCCAACTGGGTCCCCTTGTAGCTGAACCAACTGCCCCGTTTCTGGAGGACATCGTATTCGAGCGCGAGGTCGAGGAGGGATCCGAGGGAGGAAATCCCCTCAGCATACATGATGTCGAACTCGGCTTCGGTGTAGGGGGGCGCCACCTTGTTCTTCACGATCTTGATTCGGGTCCGGTTTCCCGTCACTGTCCCATCCGTGGTTTTGATGCTGCCGACTCGCCGGATATCGACCCGGACGGAGCTGTAGAACTTCAAGGCGCGGCCACCCGGAGTCGTTTCGGGACTGCCGAACATCACACCTACCTTTTCACGAATCTGATTGGTGAAGACCGCGCAGGTTCGGGCCTTCGAAATCATCGCCGTGAGTTTCCGCAGCGCCGCGCTCATGAGACGAGCCTGTGCGCCAACCGTGGTGTCTCCAATCTCGCCCTCCAGTTCCGCCTTCGTCACAAGGGCGGCCACTGAGTCGAGAACGATGATGTCCAGAGCGTTTGAGCGAACCAGGGTCTCGACGATGCGCAGGGCTTCTTCACCCGAGCTAGGTTGGGAGACGAGAAGTTCCTCCATATTCACGCCGAGGCGCTTCGCGTAAGTCGGATCGAGGGCGTGTTCGACGTCGACGAATCCGGCAAGTCCGCCGGCCTTTTGAGCTTGAGCGATGGCGGTTAATGTCAGGGTCGTTTTCCCCGATGACTCGGGACCGAAAATCTCGACGATCCGACCCCGCGGAAAGCCGCCCACTCCCAGGGCCCGGTCGATGAGCAAATTCCCCGTGGGAATCACCTCGATGTCGGCGCAATGATCGTCGCCAAGACGCATGATGGCGCCCTCGCCGTAATCCTTCTGAATCTGGGAGATGGCAAGCTCGAGGTTCCGGGCGCGGGCTTCTGCCAGCTTGGTAGTGCCGGTCGAGTTGGACTTGCCGGACGAGGAGGAACCATTCGAGGGGCTGGCGGCATTCGAGGCTCTGGAAGCTTTAGAGGCCGAAGTGGGCGCTGCACCGGAGGTGGTGGTGCTGGTGGTCGTTGGGGTGGTCGTTGGGGTGGTCGTTGGGGTGGTCG
>CAZCRA010000003.1:64693-80330 GCA_964500945.1 uncultured Verrucomicrobiales bacterium
GTGGTGGTGCTGGTGGTCGTTGGGGTGGTCGTTGGGGTGGTCGTTGGGGTGGTCGATTTTCGAGCGGACATGGTGGTGCGACTGGGGTTCGTGGGTGGTGAAGTTAGGGTTTCGGCAGCAACGCTCATCTTTCTGTTCAATTAAAGAGGTTTACTTTCAAGTAGGTTTGATCGGTTTGTTATGACGAACCTCCTCCTTATGCGTTCAAATGTCCAGTAAAAAGTTGAACAGTTGTTCAGTCCCGCATTCAGGCTCTTCGACCCGCTGGCCAAACACGTCATCGATGGCTCGACGTCACCAGTAGCTTTCGAATTGCTCCAAAGTGCCTGAGATCATCGAGCTGTAGACGCTCAGGATCCGCCAGGCCACGTAGATGACGACGGCGAAAAAGACGAGACGCGGGAATGCCACGCCGAGTTGTTCCAGCTTGTCGCTGACCGTCAGGCGATAGTTTTCTCCCCAGTGCTGCAGATCGGCCGGCAGCGACCCAGCGGCTTCGCTGTTGGCCAGCGAGCGAGCGAGGTCGGAAGGAAAGACGCGGAAGTCGTGAATGCGGGGAGCCAGCGGGTTTCCACTACGGGCATTCTCGGCCAACGCTCCCGCGGCCTTGCGGAAGCGGGCGCTTTGGGTTGCTTCCCCTGCCCCGGCGAGGGCCTCGGAGGGGGGAAGTCCCGAGAGCAGCGCGACTCGAAACACCTGGCAGAAGCGTTCGAGGGCGATCAGTTGCCGGAGGCGACCGACGAGGGGAACGAAAGCGAGCCAGCGGTCGACGGCCACGTGGCGAACCGCAAGGCGGACGAGTGTGGAGGCAGTAAAATACAGGATCAGGGCAGCCGCATAGATGAAGGCCAGGCCGACGAGGGCGTCGCGAATGGCCGGGCCGGCTTCCGATCCCAGAATGATCGAAGGCAGCGCGGGAAGGAAGGCTGCAAAGTGAACCAGGACGGCAGGATAGATCAAACGGCCCTGGATCGTTTGGCGTGTCCGAAGAACGGACTGATAGTAGTCGGCGAGGTAGGCGAAGCCCTGCTCCAAAACGCCGGCGTTCTCGCTCGCCTCGATGATGCGATGATCGAGCGGCGAAGCGCCAGGTTCTTCGAAGGCGCCCGCGATGGAATGGCCGGAGCGAAGCGCTGCCTGCAGGCTGGCGGCGAAGCGCTTCTGAGCGCCGGGCCTCGCCTGCTCCCCTAGGAGGGCGACGCTCCGGTCGATGCCGAAGCCGGCTTTCGTGAGTTTGGCGAGTTCGGCAAAAATCTGTTGGCGATCGCGGATGGAGAGCGGCATGGAAGTGTGGCAATCGGGTTGCGGGGGCAGAGAAGCGAGCCAAGGGTCAGGGGGGAGTTTAACGCCAATTAGCAGCGAGGTCAGCCGTGGTTTACGATCAGGATGCGCAATGGATGGAACTGGCGCTCGACGAGGGCGCGAAGGGGTTGGGGTTGACCCGGCCGAATCCGCCCGTCGGCGCCGTGATGGTGAAGGACGGACGTTTCTTGTCGAAGGGGTATCATGCGCAGGCGGGCGGTCCCCACGCGGAGGTGGTGGCCATCGAAGCGGCCGCGCCAAGGGATGTCGAGGGCGCGACCCTTTACGTGACGCTGGAGCCGTGCTCGACGAAGGGCAAAACCCCGGCGTGCACGGCAGCGATTCAGAAGGCGGGTATTCAGCGGGTGGTCGTGGGTTCGCTGGACCCCAATGCGAAGCATTACGGTCGTGGCGTGGAGTGGTTGCGAGAGCAAGGGATCGAGGTGAAGACTGGCGTGCTCGAGGAACGGTGTGGCCATCTGATCCGTTTCTTTGAGCGACACGTCACGAGCGGCATCCCTTACGTGATCGCCAAGGCCGGGATGACCCTGGATGGGCGGATCACGCCGCCGCCTGGAGGGAGCCGCTGGATCACGGGGGAAATGGCGCGGTGGGATGTGCAGCGGTTGAGGTCGCAGGTGGACGCCATCGTGATTGGGGGTGAAACGCTGAGGCGGGACGACCCGGAGCTCACGCTTCGCGGGGTGTATGCCCGGGCGAACGGTCCGGAGCCGCTGAGGGTGGTCGTGACGCGGAGTGGCGAGCTGCCGGAGGACGCCAAACTCTTCACGGATTCGCGGAAACACCTGACGCGAGTGTTCCACGTGGAACAACTGGAACTGGCGCTGAAGGATTTGGGGGATGAAGGGATCACGAGCGTGCTGTTAGAGTGTGGCGGGCGATTGATGGGGCATGCGTTCGAGCGTGAGTTGGTGAACGAAGTGACGTTTTATCTGGCCCCTATTATTGGTGGCGGCGCTGCCCGGGCGGTCGAGGGACAGGGATTTCGCTGTCAACTCGAGGAGATGAAATGGGACCGGATCGGCAGGGACCTTCGCGTGAACGCGCGCGTGGTTTACCCGGACGCCACGTAGCCATCGCATGAAACGCCGGGCCTTCTTCTTCGACCGCGACGGCGTGGTGAATCGCGATCCGCATCCCGATCCCTATGTTCTGACCTGGGACCAATGGGTGTGGAGCGACGGCCTTCGGGAGGCGTTGGAGGCGGTTCGAAGGCGGGGATTCCTCGCGATCCTCGTGACGAGCCAGCGCGGCGTCGAGAAGGGCCTCATGAGCAAAGAGGATCTCGATTCGATTCACCGGCGCATGCAGGAGTCGCTGGGGGAGCTGGCTTTCGACGCCATTTACGCCTACACGGGCGGCCCGGGCGAGCACAACGAGCCGAAGCCCAGTCCGCAAATGATATGGCGCGCCATGACCGAATGGGCGATTGATCTGTCTTCCTCCTGGCTGATTGGCGACGCGGATCGCGACCTTCTCATGGGGCAACGGGCGGGCGTGGGCCGGCTCGTGAGAATGCGGGGGCTCAAACCGGTGAGCGAACCAGCGGACCACGAAGTGGCCGATTTGCGCGAGTTCGTCCACCTGCTCGACAGGGAGTTGCCGGATGAGTTCCACGTGGAACCCCAAGCCGGTGGGTGAGGGGGCGCGGTTGGAGGTTTCCGATGCCTTGAAAATGGGCGCCTGGGCAACCAAGCGGGCGTGAAGCACTGGAGGCGATTTAACGTTCCACGTGGAACATCGCCTCCGTGCGGCGGGCGCCTCGAGAGACCCGGTCAGACACCCCTGAGCGCTTCAGGCTTCGACCGGGCCGGTGTCGTGGCGTTTCCTTTTGGCCGGCCCCTGGAGGTAGACGCTCAAGAGGGAAATATCGGCCGGGGTGATGCCCTCAATGCGCCCAGCCTGACCCAGCGTCCGGGGGCGGATGGCGTGAAGCTTGACTTGGGCCTCGCGCTTGAGGCCCCGGATGGCGTGGTAGTCGAGATCCTTCGGAATCGACTCCGATTCGAGCCGGCTCGTGCGGGCCACTTCATCTTCCTGTCGCTTCACGTAGCCCTCGTATTTCAGATCGATCTCGAGAAGCGACCAGGTGGTGGCATCGACCTGGTTTTGGAGGTCGGGCGGGAGCCGAGTCCAATCGTTCTCGGGGCGGCGGAACCACTTGTCGAGCCTAAGGCCATCGATGCGTGCCTTGGCCACGAAGGCCTGCGCCTCGGCCAATCGACGTTGCTTGGCGGCGGTGACTTCCACGCGTTCGGTCGGGATGAGTCCACGGCTGGCTGCCAGTGGCGTGAGGCGGAGATCGGCGTTGTCCTGACGCAGGAGAAGCCGGTATTCTGCGCGGCTCGTGAACATCCGGTAGGGTTCGGTCGTGCCCTTCGTGACCAGGTCATCGACCATGACCCCGATGTAGGCTTCGGAACGGCGGAGGACGAAGGGTTCTTCCTCCCGAACCTTCAACGCCGCGTTGAGACCGGCCATGAGACCCTGACCCGCCGCTTCTTCATAGCCGGAGGTGCCGTTGATCTGACCGGCGAAAAACAGGTTTTCCACGCGCTTCGTCTCGAGGGTCGCGTGAAGCTGGGTTGGCAGGCAGTAGTCGTATTCGACCGCATAGCCCGGCCGAATCATCTCGCACTCACGCAGCGCGGGGATCGATCTCAGAAAGGCCATCTGCACCTCGTAGGGCAACGAGGTCGAAACCCCATTGACATAAAATTCGAGCGTTTGTCGGCCTTCGGGTTCGAGAAAGATCTGGTGCCGGTCGCGATCGGCAAACCGAACGACTTTGTCCTCGATCGACGGGCAGTATCGGGGACCGACGCTTTCGATGCGCCCCGCATACATGGGGGATTTG
Organism: uncultured Verrucomicrobiales bacterium; assembly: GCA_964500945.1. Taxonomy (GTDB): domain Bacteria; phylum Verrucomicrobiota; class Verrucomicrobiia; order Verrucomicrobiales; family DEV007; genus CAZCRA01. The sequence continues at coordinate 68,874 of CAZCRA010000003.1, forward strand.
TCGAGGTTCGCCCGGATGATGTCGTGCGTTTCGGGAGTCGTGTAGGTGATCCAGCAGGACGCCTGGCTGACTTCCAATCCATCGGCCCCGGTCCGGTTCAGCGTGAAAAGTTCACCAGGACCGGGTTCGGGAAGGTCCAGATAGCTGAAGCGCGGGGGCGGGGAATCCCCATCCTGCCGTTCGCAGAGCGAGAGGTCGATGGAACGCCCGTTCAACCGGCAGGGGGTCCCGGTCTTGAACCGGGCGACTTCGAACCCGAGCTCTTTCAAGCTGTCGCTCAGGGTCGAGGTGGCGTCGCCCATCCGGCCGCCCTTCTGGTTTTGAAGACCGACGTGGAGGAGGCCCCGCATGAAGGTGCCCGTGGTCACGATCACGGCGGAGGCGCGGAAGACGAGATCCAGGCCGGTTCGGACGCCACGGATGCGGTCGTTCTCCACAAGCAGCTCGGCGACGTTGCCCTGGTGGAGATCGATGTTCGGATCCTGTTCGAGTATCCATTTGAGGCGGAATTGGTAGGCCTTCTTATCGCATTGCGCTCGCGGGGCGCGAACGGAGGGGCCCTTTCGCGCGTTCAGCATGCGGAATTGAATGCCGGTGGCGTCCGTGTTTTGGCCCATGATGCCGCCAAGAGCATCGATCTCGCGAACCATGTGCCCCTTCGCCAAACCCCCGATGGCTGGATTGCAGCTCATCTGACCGATCGTGTCCAGATTCTGGGTCAACACGGCGGTCCGGCATCCCAGGCGGGAGGCGGCCAGCGCGGCTTCGCAACCGGCATGGCCCGCGCCGATGACCAGGACATCGTAGGGCTGGGGGAACGTGAACATGGTGAGGGAAGACTATACGCCGGCCGGCGTGGATTGCATGCTGTGGCGGTCGAAGGAGGGGCGGCGTCGAGCATGCGAAAGGGTGGGCCCGGCGAATATGTTCATAAGAACAGTTTTGCTCCAGCCGTCTTTGCTTTCCGGTTGCGTGAGGGGCGCTCCTTGTTTAGGAGTCCGCTCGGCGGTGGGAGAACGCTGCCCGAAGCGATATGGCCGCAGCAACGGAAACCCGGACACAGAGCATTCCGAGCGCCTTCGCGGACGCTCCGGTGAATCAGAGCCTGACGCCAGAGGAGAAGATCGGATTCCTACGGGAGATGCTTCGCATTCGCCGGTTCGAGGAAGTGTCGAACAAGCATTACCTCGCCGGGAAAATGGGGGGCTTCCTCCATCTCTACATCGGTCAGGAGTCGGTGGCGGTAGGGGCGGTTTCGCTGATGGGCGAGCACGATCACGTTATCACGGCCTATCGCGATCATGGTCACGCTTTGGCGGTTGGCATGACGATGGAGGAGTGCATGGCCGAACTTTTCGGCCGGGCCACCGGTTGCTCGAAAGGGAAAGGGGGATCGATGCATTTCTTCGCTCCCGACAAGAATTTCTGGGGCGGCCACGGGATCGTCGGCGGGCAGACGCCGCTTGGGCTGGGAGTCGCTTTCGCGATGAAATACAAGGATCTACCCGGGACCTGCATGTGTTTCCTGGGCGATGGCGCGGTCAACCAGGGCGCTTACCACGAATCCCTGAACCTCGCGTCGCTCTGGGATATCCCGGTGATCTACGTGATCGAGAACAACGGTTATTCGATGGGGACGAGCCAGGTTCGTTCATCGGCCTATCCGGAGTGCCTGGCGAAGCGGGCGGAGGGCTACAACATCGCCTGGCAATCGATCAACGGCCGGGACGTGTACGAGGTCCGGGCCGGGTTGAGCGAGGCGCTCGAATTGGCGCGGAAGGAATCGCGGCCGTCCGTGGTGGAGATCGCGACTTATCGTTACCGGGGCCACTCGATCGCCGACGCCAATGCGATGAAGTATCGCACCAAAGAAGAAATCGAGGACTACAAAGCGAATCACGACCCGATCACGATCTGGCAGCAAACCTTGATGGCCGAGGAGCTGATCACGGAGGAGGACTATCAGCAACTGAGTAAAGAAGCGAAGCAGGAGGCCGACGTAGCGGTCGACTTCGCCGAGAAGTCCGAGTGGCCTCCCGAGTCCGATATTTTTGCCGATGTTTACTATGAGGTGGACCACGGCACGGAGTCGGGACTGACGGGCAAACACTTCTTTAATGACTGAAGTCCTGGCCGGGAACAGCTGTTCCGGGCGGGAGCAGGGGGAGCAAAGGCGTCAGAGGAATCAAGACATGTCACGGGAGATCACGTATCGGCAGGCGCTCAACGAAGCTTTGGACGAAGAGATCCAGCGGGATCCGAATGTCTTCATCCTGGGCGAAGAGGTGGCGGAATACAATGGGGCCTACAAAGTCACGGAAGGCCTGTGGAAGAAGCATGGGGACAAGCGAGTCATCGACGCTCCAATCAGCGAGGCCGGGTTCATCGGCATGGGCGTGGGCGCGAGCATGCTCGGGCTTCGGCCGGTGATGGAGCTGATGTTCTGGAGTTTCGCCTATGTGGCGTTCGACCAAATGGTGAACAATGCGGCGACGGTTCGCTACATGTCGGGAGGGCTTCTGAATTGTCCCCTGGTCGTTCGTGGGCCAGCGAATGGCGGAACGAACGTGGGAGCCACGCACTCGCACACGCCGGAGAACCTTTTCGCGAACATGCCTGGGCTGAAGGTTTGCTGTCCGGCGACGGCCTATGACGCGAAGGGCCTCATGAAGGCGGCGATCCGGGATGACGATCCGGTTTACGTCATGGAAAACACGCTCCTCTACGGGGAGACATGGGAAGTCCCCGAGGAAGAGTATGTCATTCCTCTGGGCGTGGCGGACATCAAGCGTCATGGCGCGGATTTGAGCCTGATCGCCCACGGGCGGGCGGTGTTGACCTGCCTGAAAGCGGCGGAATTGCTCGAGGCAGAGCATGATCTGAGCGCCGAGGTCGTCGACCTCCGGTCGATCCGGCCGCTGGACGAAGAGGCGGTGCTCGAGTCCGTTCGAAAAACCCACCGGGCGGTGGTGGTCGAGGAGAACCGCCCGTTTTGCGGGGTGGGTGCGCAAATCGCGTCGATGATCCAAGAGAAGGCCTTCGATGATTTGGATGCGCCGGTCATGCGGGTTTCGTCGCTGGATGCACCGGCGATCTACAGCCCGAAGCTCGAAGAGATTCAGTTGCCTCGCGCGATCGACGTGGTGGAAAGCGCGCTCAAGATGATCTAAAGGCGGCGGCGTGGCAGGGGAAGCGGGCAACAGGCGGCGGACCTACGTGGTTTTGGCGGTGCTCTGTACGGTTTTGGTCGCCGGCCTTGTCTTTTTCGGTGGGGCATCGAGTCCGCGCGACCTGAACGCCTCGCTGATGCAGGAAGTGCGCGTGGCGCTTGAAGCTTACGGGACGAGGGAAGGGGAGCTTCCCGAGACGCTGGAAGCGCTGGTGGCCTCAGGCGATCTCGGCGCGCTGCCGGAGGATCGCTGGGGTTCCGAGCTCCAATGGGAAAGGACGAATCGGACGAGCGGGTTGTTGTCGAGTTTCGGGCCCGACCGGGAAGCGGGCGGGATGATGTTTAAACGCGACCAGCGTTTGGAGATCGTTCTTAAACGGAGCGACTGACGGAGAGGAATTTCCGAGGTTACCCACGGTTCTTCTGGTGAAGCGGGGTGCGCGCTGCCGGTGGCGCCGGGGAAATCCGATTGCAAATCAGGACCGGGGACCTTAGTTCCAGCGAAGCAATATGGCGACGTTTATCGAAATGCCGAAGCTGAGCGATACCATGACCGAGGGTACGCTCCTGAAGTGGCACATCCAGGAAGGGGACGAGGTGTCGTCCGGAGACGTGATTGCAGACGTCGAAACGGACAAGGCGACCATGGAGCTGGAGGCGTTCGACGACGGTCGCGTGGGGAAGATTTACATCCCGGAAGGCGGGAAGGCTCCGCTTGGGGCCGTGCTGCTCGCGCTGGTCGAGGAAGGGGAGGATGCACCGGATCAGGCGCCATCGGGCTCTTCGGATTCGGGTGGTGCAGGCGACGAAGAAAGCAGCGAACCGGAATCGAAGGGGCAAGGGCGTTCGGCCCGGGGAGGGAGCGGACGGACGGCATCGGGAACGGCCGCGGGAGGTCAGGCTCCTCCGCCTTTGGCGCCTGGTGAGCGGGTGAAAGCGTCGCCGCTGGCGAAGAGGATCGCCCAGGAGCGGGGCGTGGATTTGAGGACGCTCCGGGGAACGGGTCCGGGAGGACGTATTGTGCGCCGGGACGTGGAGGAAGCGCCAGCGGGTGGTGCCGCCGCGCCGTCCGGAGGCGGGGGTGGGGCCATGCCTCAGGCAGTCCGGCCCAGCATGGATTTCGATCCGGGAGCAAAACGGGTGCCGTTGTCGGGCATGCGGACGATCATCGCGGAGCGGTTACTGACGTCGAAAACGACGATCCCGCATTTCTACCTTCAGATTGATTTGAATGCGGAACCGCTGATGAAAATGCGGAAGCAGGTGAACGAGAGTGCCGAGACGTCCGGCAACAAGTTCACGGTGAACGACTTCGTGCTGAAGGCGGCGGTGATGGCGATGGTCGACGTTCCGGAGGTGAACGCGGCATGGGATCCGGAAGGGATCGTTCAGTATGAGGCGGTGAATCTGGCCGTGGCCATTGCGGTGCCGGACGGACTGGTCACCCCGGTCATTCGCGAGGCGCAAAACAAGACGATGCTGGAGATCAGCAAAGCGGTGAAGGATTTTGCCGAGCGGGCCAAAAACAAAAAACTGTCACCGGACGAGTTTGCGGGTGGGACGATCACGATTTCGAACCTTGGCGCTTACGGGATCGAGCGGTTCGATGCGATCATCAACCCACCACAAAGTGCGATTCTGTCGATCGGCACGATTCGGAAGGTTCCGGTGGTGTCGGAGTCGGGTGAATTGGTGCCCGGGATGCTCATGGGGGTGGGCATGAGTTGCGATCACCGTGTCATCGACGGGGCCGTTGGCGCGACTTATCTCCAGGCGCTTCGTAAGTATTTGGAGAACCCGGCGTTGATGCTGGTTTGAGGAAGCGTGAGAAGGGTCTCGCTTCGGCGGCGAAGGGCTGAGGCGGACCGAATCGAAGGGAATAGCATGAAGTATGATTTGATTGTGATAGGGGGCGGACCGGCGGGGTATGTCGGCGCCATTCGGGCAGCTCAGTTGGGTAAAAAGGTCGCCTGTGTGGAGATGGACCGTGCGGGAGGCACGTGTTTGAACTGGGGCTGCATTCCCACGAAATCGCTCATCCGGAACGCTGAGGTCTATGAGATGATGCGCCATCAGGCGGACGAGTTCGGGTTGTCCTTCGACAACCTCAGCTATGACTGGGACAAGGTCGTTGGTCGCAGCCGGAAAGTCTCGGATCGCCTTGCCGGCGGGATCGAGTTTCTCTTCAAGAAAAACAAGGTCGACTACATCCGGGGGAAAGGAACGTTGGCCGGCAACGGAAAGGTCGACGTCGAGGACGGCGAGGGGAAAAAATCGACGATCGAAGGGGAATACATCCTGGTGGCCACCGGCTGCGTGAGCCGGGATCTTCCGGGACTGCCTTTCGATGGAGAGCGGGTGATTGGTTCCAAGGAGGCGATGGTGCTTTCGAAACGCCCGGAGAGCATGATCGTAATCGGGGCAGGTGCCATCGGCGTCGAGTTCGCCTATTTCTACAACGCGTTCGGCACGAAGGTGACGATCGTCGAAATGATGCCGCATCTCCTTCCCGTCGAAGATGAGGAAGTGGCGAAGGCTCTGGAGAAGTCGTTCAAAAAGAGCGGGATCGAGGTTCTCACGTCGACGAAGGTGGCGGAGGCCAAGGTGGTCGATGACGGGGTCGAACTCACGGTGGAAGGAGCGAAGACCGAGACCTTGAAGGCCGACGTCTGCCTTGTGGCGATCGGAGTGAAACCCGTGGTTCCCGGCGGGCGGGAGATGAAGAAGGACGAAAAGGGCTACATCAAGGTGGATGACCGTTACCAGACCAGCATTCCAAAGGTCTTCGCGGTTGGGGACATCATCGGCCCGCCCTGGTTGGCCCACACGGCGAGTTTTGAAGCGATTCAGGCCGTGGAAGGGATCTTCACCGAGGGGTTCACCCCGCGGAAGGTAGAGATTTTCCCCGGTTGCACCTACTGCCAACCCCAGGTCGCGAGCATCGGTCTGACCGAGAAAGCGGCCAAGGAGAAGGGACTCGAGATCAAGGTCGGCAAGTTCCCGTTCCAGGCCAGCGGCAAGGCGTTATCGGTGGGAGAACCGGAAGGTTTCGTGAAGCTGATCTTCGGTGCGGAGCACGGCGAACTCGTCGGGGCGCACATCATCGGGAGCGAGGCGACGGAGATGATCGCGGAAATGGGTCTGGGCCTGACGTTGGAGGTCACCTCCGAAGAGCTGGAGGACACGATCCATGCTCACCCGACGCTGAGCGAGGCCATCCACGAAGCCACATCGGAAGCCTTCGGGCATGCGGTCCACATTTGAATTTCCCAAAAGGTCCTGACACGGTCACGGCTGTGGGGGGAAGGACCGGGGAGGTCCGTCTCGACCGCATGCGGTCGGTCGTCAGTCGATCCGGCAGCCGTCGATCGGAACGATCAGCGTCTGACCGGCGACGACGTCGCGGATGCCGTTGTTCCAGTCTCTCAAGGCTTGAGGGGTGGTGCTGTGTGCGACCGCGATGGAGTCGACCGTGTCGTGGGACTGGACGATGTAGATGATGCGTTCCGGTAGAAAGGACGGCGATCTGGGCACCGTCGGCAGCGGGTCGTTTTTCGTCGCGGAAGGTCTTGGCGGGCCGAGTTCGCCGCTCGAGGGGCGGAGTTTGGGGCCAGGGCCGGGTGAGGCTTTCTCTGTCGCCGGAGCGCCAGGGGGTTTCCCGGTGATCGGCGTCAGCCGGATGCGGTCGCGACGCGGGACGTCCACGGGCTTGCCCGCCGTGGGGATCAAGAGCACGCGACCGACCGGAAGGGGATTCGCCAATTCGAGTCCGTTGGCCTTCGCGAGCGTTTCGGGAGCGATGCCGTGATCGGTTGCGATGCCGTAGAAGGAATCTCCGGGTTCGACCCGGTGGCGAAGTGGGTCCGGTGCCTGCACCGCCTCGGGTTCTTCGTCCTGGGGCGCGACCTCGACGATTCCGGGAGTTGAGGCATCGTCAGCAGGTTCGGGCTCGATTTCGGCCGGTGATGGTTCGGCCTCGGCGCTGGAGCCCTCCACTTCGACATACATCGGCTCCAAGGGATCTTGCAGCCCCTCGGCCTCCTCCTGCGACCCGGGTTCATCGGCATCGGCGACTTCATCGAATTCACCCGGTTCACCGGGTTCACCGGCTTCGGCGATAGGTAGCGAATCCTCCGAATCGAGACCCGAAACCACCCGTGTGGTCCAGGGCGGCGCGTCGCCGGGATGATCGAGGTAGGTGGCGTAGGCGTCATCCTGGTCCAGCCCCGGATCGGCGTCCCGGTGTTCGTGGAGCTTTTTGGTCACGATGGCGATCGTGAGGGGAACCACGGGGATGAGTGGGAGGATAATGCCCAGTCTTCGGGCGGTGCGGCCGCGCTTTTCGGGTGGCTCAGGCGGCGGGAAGGCAGAGACATCGAGATTCATGACGAGAGAAGCCGAAACTTTGAATCTCTTAAATATCAACGCATCCTGCTGCTTTTCAATGCAATCGTCGATCCGCCGCTCGAGAGAGTCGTCCCATTCCGTCAGGCATCGATGGGTGAGGTTGGCAGTCTGAGGAGCCCCTCGAGGTTTTCGATGAAGCGCGAGCCAAAACCGGCCCACGAGAGTCCGGGTGTGGCTGGAATGAGGAGGAGGGCCAGAACGAGCACGTTCGTCAACAGGATGAAGCTCAGTGAGAAGAGCCTGCCGCGAACCGCCAGATCATCCTGTTTGGTCCAGATCATCCACGCCGTGAAAGTCATGTGAAACGCCCAGGCGAGACCGAGGATAGTGAAGAAGGCTCTCCGGACGGCGACGCTGTCCGGCAGCGCCAGAGTGATGACGGCAAAGAGGAAGGTGGCCAGGATGGCGTAGAAGGGGACGAAGTAGGGGGAAAGGGTGATCCAGAGGTTGGTCCGATTCGTCACGACACTGCCGCCGGAAGCACGGACGACCGGCCAACGAAGCACCCGTCCCCCCGAAAGAAGCGTGAAGATGGCATGGGTCCACTCGTGACCGAACACGTAAAGCCACGCCATTTCCGGCCCACGTAGCGTCGCGAAAAGGATGAACCACACGACGAGACCGAGGTGGAAGAACCACAAGGGTTCCGATCGCCACATGGCTCCCTGGAGGGCTGCGTTGGCATAGGCTTGCCAGAGCGTCACCGCCAAAGCGAGGGCCACCGGAAGCAGGGCCAGACCGATGAGAAACCAAGCCCACGGATGAGGAAGGCGCGTCGCGCCGATGCGTGGGCGCATGGAACCGACGGCGGAATCCAGCGCATGGCGCCTTCCCGGCACGGACGAGGGAGGAGTGCGGCGGCGCATCGGGGCATGGGCGCCGCGGGGTGAGGGGCGCCATCGGCCTCAGACCCGGGACATGTATTTCTTTGTCTCGGTGTTGATTTTGACGACGTCGCCGGTCTTGATGAAGAGAGGCGCCTGGACTTCGAGACCGGTTTCGAGCTCGATGGCCTTTGTCGGGTTGTTGGCCGTGTCTCCTTTGAGCCCCTCCGGAGCGGTCGTGACGGCGAGATCGACGGAGGGAGGCAGTTCGACGCTGATGGCTTTTCCCTCGAGGAAGAGCACCTCGCAGGGCAGGTTCTCGATCAGGAGGTCCTCGTTGCCCTCGAGCAGACTGGGATCGAAGGTGAGGGTCTCGTAGGTGTTCGGGTCCATGAAATGGAAACCCTCCTGGTCCTGGTAACTGAACTCCAGTTTCTGGCGATCGGCGTTCAGGACCTCGACCTTTTCATCCGAAGCGAAACGGATGTCCTTGGTCTTTCCAGAAGCAAATGACCGGATGGTGGCCATGACGAGGGCGTTCCCTTTGCCGGGGGTCCGGTGTTCGAGCCCGAGGACGACGCCCTGTTCGCCCTTGTATTCGATGCACTGTCCTTTGCGGAGATTGGTAGCGACAACGGCCATAATGTGAGGGAGGCATGGTTGGTGTGAATGAGGGAAATGTCAACGGCGGCCATGGGGACGAGGGGACGATTGCGTCTTCGGCGGGAATCGAGGAAGCGGCTCGCGTGAAACCGGTCGTCGCCAGCTTCGTCGCCACGTTCCTGGCGCCGGAGATGCTGCACGTCTACCGGCAGGTGACCGGGCTTCAGCAGTTCGAGAGCGAGGTGATGACCTTGAAATGGCGCCACCGGGAGCGGTTTCCTTTCCCCGCGGAGCGGGTCACCGTGATTCCGCGGGCTCGGGCCCGGTTTTTGCGGAGGCTTTGGTTCCGGCAGATGTTGGGCGGGCCGAATCGGATTTCCCGCGGGCAGTCCGGCGCGATTTTGGAGTCGCTGTCCCGGGTGAAAGCTTCGGTGCTTCACGTCTACTTCGGCCACATAGGCGTGATGCTTCTTCCGCTCCTGCGGGTTTCGCCCGTGCCGGTCGTCGTGTCGTTTCACGGGGCGGACGCCGGTGTGGACCTGGAGCGGCGCCGCCACCGGAAAGCGTTGACGGACTTGTTCGAGCATTCGGACCGCGTGTTGGTGCGGTCGGCGGCGCTCGGGGACGAACTCATCAAACTCGGCTGTCCCGAATCCAAGATCCGCCTGAACCGGACGGGGATTCCCATGGGGGAGTGGCCATTTCGCGAGCGCTCCGAACCGGGCGACGGGGCCTGGCGGTGTTTACAGGCCTGCCGGCTCATCGAGAAGAAAGGATTGGACCTGTCGCTGAAGGCTTTCGCGCGATTCCGGGAACGGTATCCGCGGGCGGAGCTGCGCATCGCCGGTGAAGGGCCGCTGATTTCGAGTCTCGAAGCCCAGGTGGCCGAACTGGGACTGGGATCCTCGGTGACGCTCCTGGGTTTTCTCGATCAAGCTTCGCTTCGCAGGGAAATCGAGTCCGCTCACTTCTTTCTGCATCCAAGCCGGACGGGGCGCGACGGAAACCGGGAGGGTGTGCCGAACTCGATGCTGGAAGCGATGGCCAGCGGCGCCGTGGTGATCGCGACGGAACACGGCGGCATTCCGGAGGCCGTCACGCATGGTGAGAGCGGATGGCTCGTGCCGGAGGAGGATTGGACCGGGCTGGCGGCGGCTCTGCTGGACCTCGCGGAAAACTGGGTGGCGCGGGGGCAGGCGATGGGGCGCGCCGGACGGGCGGCGGTGGAATCGGGCTTTGCGCAGGAGAATCAGATCGCGGACCTCGAGGACGTCTACCTCAATGCGATGAGCGCCGCTGGCATCAGAGAGCGTTGGTCCCGAGGAAATTGAGATTCAGACCGTCGAACTCGATGAAAGGCTTCGTGCGTTCGAGATCGGCATCCGAGAGACTAGGCACCCCGAAGTAGCTGTCGGCCATGACGCCACGATGGAGGGTGTCGCCATCCCGGATGTTTCGGAGCGTCTCGTCGAGATCAGCGCCGGTGAAATCGAGACCGGAACCGGCGGCGGCATGGTAAATGTTCACGAGCTGCTGAGCGTTGCGCATGTCTCGGGCGCGGCCTCCGCTCTCGGCGATGCGGCTGATGGAAGTGATGGCAAGGGCGCCGAGGATCCCGATGATGGCGACGACGACGAGCATTTCGACGAGGCTGAAGGCCTGGCGACGACGAGGACGCTGGCAAAGGGGGGCGGGGGTCACAGAACGAGTTTAATGTAGCTATGGAAATTATAAAGGACAAACTCACCTCTTCCCGTCGCCCCGGGTTGGCCTGAGCCGTTCCCTCCTCGATCCTCTGACTTCTGATGCTTCTGGAGCAGCTCCATCACGATGTGCGGGCATGGTTCGAGTCGGAGCTCGGCGCTCCAACCCCTGCTCAGGAGGGTTGCGTGCCTCACATCCTCCGCGGTGAATCGGTGCTGCTCAGTTCGCCGACCGGGACGGGGAAGACGCTGGCGGGTTTCCTCGGCGTGATCGACCGCCTTTACCGGGAACTCGTGGAAGGAATTCTTCGCCAGGGTCAAATCCGCGCGGTCTACGTGTCGCCGCTCCGGGCCCTCACGTACGATATCCGGAAAAACCTGGAGGTGCCGCTTCGAGGGCTTGGGGTCGAGGACGCCATCCGGGTGGCGAGCCGGACTGGGGACACCACGGCGCATCAGAGGGCGCAGCAGAGAAAGCGACCGCCGCACCTCTTCCTCACGACCCCGGAGAGCCTGGCCATCGTGATCTGCCAGCCAGCGTTCCGGGAGGCGCTCGGGTTCTGCGAGACTGTGATCATCGACGAGCTGCATGCGCTGGTGGAGAACAAGCGGGGCTGTCATCTGATGGCGACGCTGGAACGGCTGGAGCGCCTGGTGGAACGGCCGCTTTGCCGGGTAGGGCTTTCGGCGACCGTGGCGCCGTTGGACCGGGTCAGCGCCTACCTGGCTGGGGCGGGACGCGAATGCGCCG